>NZ_JASJXN010000014.1:0-119905 GCF_035018705.1 Undibacterium sp. RTI2.2
CCGTTTGAGGTTTTTTATAATTTGGATATACTCCCCCTAAAACTTACCTCCCGTTGCTCTTCGTAGCTGAATCCGCCATGTCTTATTGTCCAAATATTATTTGGACGATTAAAACATACTGATGGTGAGTATATTCTATGGGAATAATAAATGTGATTAAATCCTGCCCGATATCAACACCCAAATAGCAAGTTTAAGCACGAAAAAAAGCTCTTGGTGCTAACGTGCACCAAGAGCTTTTTTGGACCAATTCAACTATTAGGACTTACGCAAAATTGTCCCGGCAAGGCGTAGCGACGAAGATAGTACTGTAGCACAGCTAGGAGCTACAACGCAGCCGGGGCGATTTTGCGTAAGTCCTACTGATAACAACTAATTACTTTTTGCGCATAGGCGGCAAATCAGTACAGACGCCTTTGTAGACTTCGGCAGCCATCCCGATAGACTCACCCAAGGTCGGATGCGGATGTATCGTTTTGCCGATATCAACTGCATCTGCGCCCATTTCAATTGCCAATGCGATTTCGCCGATCATATCGCCTGCATGCGTGCCAACAATACCGCCACCTACAATGCGTTTGGTTTCTGCATCAAATAACAATTTGGTAAAACCTTCATCACGTCCATTGGCGACTGCGCGGCCCGAGGCTGCCCAAGGGAAATGGCCTTTTTCAAGCTTAATGCCTTTAGCTTTAGCTTCGTCTTCTGTAATACCGACCCAGGCGATTTCTGGATCGGTGTAGGCAACAGAAGGAATCACGCTCGCATCAAAATAGGCTTTCTCACCGGAGGCGGCTTCTGCAGCAACATGCGCTTCATGTACCGCTTTGTGTGCCAGCATAGGCTGACCGACCAGATCGCCAATCGCAAAAATATGCGGAACGTTAGTGCGCATTTGCTTATCCACGTTGATAAAGCCGCGGTCGGTGACGCTAACACCTGCTTTATCGGCAGCGATTTTTTTACCGTTAGGACTGCGGCCAACTGCCACCAACACCAGATCGTAAATTTGTGACGCTGGTGCAGCCACGCCGGCCTCTGCTGCTTCAAAGCTGACTTTGATACCTTCTGGAAGCGCTTCAACCGCAACGGTTTTTGTTTTCAACATGATATTGTCGAAACGTTTTTCGTTGAACTTTTGCCAGACCTTTACCATGTCGCGGTCTGCGCCTTGCATCAGGCCGTCCATCATTTCAACGACATCGATACGTGCGCCTAATGTGGAATACACGGTTGCCATTTCTAAGCCGATGATACCGCCGCCAATTACCAACATACGTTTAGGCACCTGACGCAATTCCAAAGCGCCGGTGCTATCAACGATACGTGGATCAGCCGGAACAAAGGGTAAGTTCACCACCGACGAACCAGCTGCAATGATGGCTTGTTTGAACTGAACAGTTTTCTTAGATCCATCAGCGGCAGTGACTTCAATATGATTCGGGCTGACGAATTGACCTGTACCTTGTACTACATTGACTTTGCGGGCTTTAGCCATGCCAGACAAACCTGTCGTCATTTTTTTGATGACGCTTTCTTTGTAGCCACGCAATTTATCAATGTCGATCACAGGTTTGGCAAAAGTCACGCCATGCACTGCCATCGAGGCGGTCTCATCAATCACAGCGGCGACGTGCAGCAAGGCTTTGGACGGAATACAACCGACATTCAGGCAAACACCGCCAAGGGCTGCATAGCGTTCTACCAGCACTGTATTCATCCCAAGATCAGCAGAACGGAAAGCGGCTGAATAACCACCGGGACCTGCGCCTAAAACCATCATGTCGCATTCCACATCCACTTTACCGGTGTAGCTGGATGCGATTGGTGCGGGGACGGCGGAGACGACAGGAGCGGCGGCGGACGCCACCTGTGCAGCAACTGGTGCAGATACTGATGCTGGCGCGGCCGCAGATGCACTTGCGCTAGACACTTGGCCTGCGGCTTCTACCAGTAATAACAAAGCACCTTCGGCAACTTTGTCACCGACTTTGATTTTAATTTCTTTGACCACGCCAGCGTGGCTGGATGGAATTTCCATACTGGCTTTGTCCGACTCTACCGTGATCAGTGATTGATCAACTTTGATGCTGTCACCCACTTTGACCATCAATTCGATGACTTCTACTTCTTTAAAATCACCAATGTCTGGGACTTTAACTTCTACGATGCTGGACGCCGTTGGTGCTGATGGTGCTGTTGGTATTACTGGAGCGCTGACAGCGGCTGCAGGAGCAGCTGGAGTGGCAGGAGCGGCTTGGGTTACTGGCGCTGCAACTTCTGCTGCACCTGCTGCCTCCAACACCAGCAGCATACTTCCTTCTGCTACTTTGTCGCCCACTTTGATTTTTAATTCCTTGATGACACCGGCGTGCGTGGAGGGAATCTCCATACTCGCTTTGTCCGATTCGACCGTAATCAGGGATTGATCGACCTTAATCGTATCGCCCACTTTAACCAGTAATTCGATAATTTCTACTTCTTTAAAATCACCGATATCAGGTACTTTGACCTCAATTGTGCTCATGTATTTTCTCCGCTCACAGCAAGGTTTTACGCAGATCAGCCAAAACATCGGCTAAATACGCGGTGAACTTGGCAGCCATTGCGCCATCAATGACGCGATGATCGTAGGACAGGGATAAAGGCAACATCAAGCGTGGAATAAATTGCTTGCCGTCCCACACTGGTTTAATCGTCGATTTAGACAATCCCAAAATAGCGACTTCCGGTGCGTTGATGATAGGTGTAAATGCCGTACCACCAATCCCGCCCAAAGACGAAATCGTAAAAGTAGCGCCTTGCATATCAGCTGGCTTCAGCTTGCCGTCACGCGCTTGTGCAGACAACTCACCCATCTCGACAGCGATTTGCGACAAAGTTTTTTGGTCTGCATTTTTGATCACAGGAACAACCAATCCGTTTGGCGTATCAGCTGCAAAACCGATGTTGTAATACTGTTTGAGTATCAGGTTTTCTCCCTTCCCATCCAAGGAGGCGTTGAAGGCTTTAAATTTCTTCAAAGCGGCGACGCTAGCTTTGATGACAAAGGCCAGCATCGTTAGCTTAACGCCCGATTTAACCAAAGCTTCGTTGGACGATTTACGGAAATCTTCCAAGTCAGTAATGTCAGCTTCATCGAACTGCGTTACGTGCGGAATCATCACCCAGTTGCGATGCAGATTAGGGCCGCTGAGTTTTTTGATGCGGGACAAAGGCAACAATTCGGTGCTACCAAATTTGCTGAAATCCAGTGAGGGCCAAGGCAACAAATCGAGACCAACACCGCTGCCATTTTTTGCCGGAGCAGAAACAGCCGATACTGCTGTACTACCAGCCATAATGCCTTTGACGAAGTTTTGCACGTCCAATTGCGAGATACGGCCTTTAGGTCCGCTACCTTGCACGCGCAAGAGATCAACGCCAAGTTCGCGCGCAAATTTTCGGATTGACGGTGATGCATGTGGCTTGCTGCCATCGGCATTGCTGACAGGAGTTGATGTTGTCGCTGTGCTAGCTGGTACCTCAACCGCAGCGGCGGCAACTGGCGCAGCTGGTGCTGGCGCGGGTGCTAATGCAACTGGAGCTGCCGGTACGGTTGCTGCTACTGGCGCAGCTGCCGGAGTAGTTGCCGGAGCAGTTACCGGAGCAACATCGCCAGACGCCTCAACCACAACGAGTAAAGAACCTTCGGCAACTTTGTCGCCGACTTTCACTTTAATTTCTGTCACGACGCCAGCATGGCTGGAGGGAATCTCCATACTGGCTTTGTCTGATTCGACCGTGATTAATGATTGATCAACCTTAATGGTATCGCCAACCTTGACCATCAATTCAATCACTTCTACTTCTTTGAAATCGCCGATGTCCGGCACTTTGACTTCAATCGCACTCATAGTTTTCGCTCCGCGTAAATTATTTGAGAGAGGCGCATCACTTGCTGAGTGCGCCCTTCTTTGCTCATGCTTACTTAGGTAACTAAATTAACCCAGTTAACTTAGACAGTGACCGGATTAGGTTTGTCTGCGTTGATGCCGTACTTTTCAATAGCCTGGGCAACAACAGAGGCAGACAACACACCTTCATCAGCCAAGGTTTTGAGTGCAGCGATCACCACGAAATAGCGATTGACCTCAAAGAATTCACGCAATTTTGCACGGCTGTCAGACCGACCAAAACCATCCGTACCCAAGACTTTGTAGCTACGACCTTTTGGAATGAAGGCGCGTACTTGTTCCGCAAAGGTACGCATGTAATCGGTAGAAACGATTATCGGACCTGCCGTATCTTTTAAGCATTGCGTAATATGAGCCACACGCGGCTCTGCCGTTGGATGCAACATATTCCAACGTTCTACATCCTGACCATCACGGGCTAATAAAGTAAAGCTTGGTGCAGACCAGACATCAGCCGCGATACCAAAATCATTTTGCAACAATTCTGCTGCAGCAATCACTTCGCGCAGTATCGTGCCAGAGCCCATCAGTTGTACTCGGTGCTTGGTCACGCTCTCGGATTTTTGCAACAGGTACAAACCTTTGATGATGCCTTCTTCTTGTCCCTCTTTCAGTCCCGGATGGCTGTAGTTCTCATTCATCAGCGTGAGGTAGTAAAACACATCTTCCTGATTTGTGACCATACGGCGCAAACCATCATGCATGATGACCGCGACTTCATGTGCGAACGTCGGATCGTAAGGTACGCAGTTTGGTATGGTCGAAGCTAATACATGACTGTGACCGTCCTCATGCTGCAAGCCTTCGCCGTTCAGAGTGGTACGGCCGGCGGTACCGCCTAACAAGAAGCCGCGAGCACGCATATCCCCGGCGGCCCACGCCAGATCACCAACGCGTTGCAGACCAAACATGGAGTAGTAGGTATAAAACGGAATCATCACGCGGTTGTTGGTCGAGTATGAGGTCGCAGCGGCGATCCATGAACTCATACCACCCGCTTCATTAATCCCTTCTTGCAAAATCTGACCAGCTTTATCTTCGCGGTAATACATCACCTGATCTTTATCGACTGGCTCATACAATTGACCAACCTGACTGAAGATACCGATCTGGCGGAACAAGCCCTCCATACCAAATGTGCGGGACTCATCGACCATAATTGGTACGACACGCGGCCCCAAGCTTGCATCGCGTAATAAGGCAGTCAAAATACGTACATACGCGGCAGTGGTAGATATTTCACGACCTTCAGCGGTCGGTTCCAGCATCGCTTTAAATGCCGACAACTCAGGGACGATCAGTTCTTCATCGGCTTTTTGACGGCGTTGTGGCAAATAGCCGCCGAGCGCCTTACGACGTGCTTGCAGGTACTGCATTTCTGGCGTGTCGTCAGCAGGTTTATAAAAAGGAATACCTGGCAAATCTGCATCAGCGATTGGCAGTTGGAAACGATCGCGCATTGCTTTAATCGCTTCATCGTCCAGCTTTTTGGTGTTATGCGCCGTGTTACGTGCTTCACCCGATTTACCAAAACCAAAACCTTTAATACTCTTGGCCAAGATTACGGTCGGTTGCCCTTTATTTTCTTGTGCCACTTTAAATGCAGCATAAATTTTGTGGGGATCATGTCCACCGCGAGTCAGGCGCCAGATGTCGTCATCTGACATTTTGCTGACCATTTCCAATAACTTGGGATGCTTGCCAAAGAAGTTCGCACGAACATAAGCGCCATCTTTGGCTTTGTAATTCTGGTACTCGCCATCGACAGTTTCCATCATGACTTTTTGCAAGATACCGTCTTTATCTTTAGCGAGCAACTCATCCCAACCGCTACCCCAGATCACTTTCACCACATTCCAGCCTGCGCCACGGAAATCTGATTCCAGCTCTTGAATGATCTTGCCGTTGCCACGTACCGGACCATCAAGACGTTGCAAATTACAGTTGACGACCATCACCAGATTGTCCAGTTGTTCGCGACCCGCCATACCAATCGCACCCATAGATTCTGGCTCATCCATCTCACCATCACCGCAGAATGCCCAGACTTTACGCTTCTCAGTATCAGCGATACCACGTGCATGTAGATACTTCAGGAAACGTGCCTGATAAATCGCCATTAAGGGACCAAGGCCCATTGATACAGTTGGGAACTGCCAAAAATCTGGCATCAGTTTTGGATGCGGGTACGACGACAAACCCTTGCCATCGACTTCGCGACGGAAATGGATCAGTTGATCTTCGGTTAAACGGCCTTCTAAAAAAGCGCGGGCGTAGATACCTGGAGATGAATGGCCCTGGATATACAGTAAATCGCCACCGTGATCTTCGGTCGGCGCATGCCAAAAATGGTTGAAGCCAATACCCAGCATATTAGCCAGTGAGGCAAAACTGGATAAATGACCGCCCAGATCACCATCAACGCGATTGGCCTTAACTACCATTGCCATCGCATTCCAACGCATCATAGAGCGCAACCGCTCTTCAATTTCCAGATTGCCGGGGCAATGCTCACCCAGGTGGGCCGGGATCGTATTGACATAAGCCGTGTTGCTGGAAAACGGGATATGGGCACCGCGACGACGTGCCAGATCCACCATGCGCTCCATTAGATAGTGCGCCCTTTCCGGACCTTCTTTATCGATCACAGACTCCAGCGCGTCAAGCCACTCGGAGGTTTCCATAACATCGGGATCATTGACGGCTTGCGCCAAAACTTGGTCGATCTGGGGTGAAGAAGTTGACATCTGCTGGGTCTCCTGATAATGCGCTTTCGAAGCGAAGCGCGGTGGCGTATCGACAAATTAGTGCTTGTTTTTAAATCATAATAATTCTTTGCGGAGGTATTTTAACAGCAGTTTTTAATTTTTCAAATAGCGATATTTGATTTCATAATGTGATATTTTGGTTGCGGTGCAATATAACTTAGGACTTACGTAAAATTGTCTTGGCAAGGCGTCGCGATGACGACAGTAATCTAAGCTGGGGCGGTTTGGCGTAAGTCCCACACTGTAAAAATTAGACGTCCAATGGTTATGTGCCTCCTAGCCTGTTTTTGGCTTGGAGGCACATAACCATTGGACATTCATTTTCAAACTTTTAATATCTCCAGCGAGTCAATGTTCTCCAGCAACACAGCGCATAATTTATAATCTCGGCTTGATCTTCTTTTGCAAAGCCCACCATGACTGCCCATATCATCAGCGGAACACAGCTCTCCCAAGAAATTCGTACCGAAGTCACACAACGAGCGGCAGCACTCACAGCGCAAGGCAAACAACCCGGTTTGGCGGTGATTCTGGTAGGTGAAAATCCAGCGTCGCAAGTGTATGTGCGCAACAAAGTCAAAGCCTGCGAAGACTGCGGCTTTTACTCTGTGTTAGAAAAATACGATGCCGGTTTGAGCGAAACCGCCCTGCTCGCGCATATCGCAAGACTAAACAATGACAGTAAGATCAACGGTATTTTGGTGCAATTACCTTTGCCAGCGCATATTGATGCGAATAAAGTGATTGAAGCGATTGCATCAGAAAAAGATGTAGACGGATTTCATATCAGCAATGCAGGCCTGCTGATGACGGGGCAACCGCTGTTCCGCCCTTGCACACCGTATGGCGTGATGAAAATGCTGGAATCAATCGACTACCCTATTCGCGGTGCCAACGCAGTCGTCGTCGGCGCATCCAATATTGTCGGTAAACCACAGGCAATGTTGCTCTTGCAAGCGGGCGCGACCGTCACCATCTGTAATTCTAAGACACGCGATTTAGGCTCCCATACCCGCAACGCCGACATTTTGGTGGTCGCCACTGGCAAGCGCAACATCGTGACTGCTGATATGGTCAAACCGGGTGCAGTAGTATTGGATGTCGGGATGAATCGTGATGAAGAAGGCAAATTATGTGGTGACGTTGATTACCTTCATGTCAAAGAGGTCGCTGGCTACATCACTCCCGTCCCTGGCGGTGTGGGCCCAATGACGATTACGATGCTATTGGTCAACACGATAGAAGCCGCAGAACGCCTTTAAGAACTCCTCAAGAATTTAAACGAATTTAAAAGCTGACTGGAACAACAATGACGCAACAAAATCCCCTGCTTGACTTTAGCGATTTACCACGCTTCGATGCCATCAAACCTGAGCACATAACGCCAGCGATTGCCTTGTTATTGGAAGAAAATCGTGCAGTGGTTGCACAACTGGAGGCGGCAACAGATCCCGTCACGTGGGACAATTTTGTTGAGCCTTTAGAAAACGCGACAGAAAAACTCGGTCGCGCCTGGGGCATTATTGGTCACCTCAACGGTGTTGCAGATACGCCAGAATTACGTGCCGCGTATAACGAGAACCAGCCCATTATCATGGAGTTCTGGACCGCTTTGGGTCAAAACCTTGCGCTGTTCGACAAGTACAAAGCCTTGCAATCTAGCCCGGAATTTGCACACTTTACGCCAGCAAGACAAACCATCGTCAACAACGCTGTACGCGATTTCCGTCTGGGTGGAGCCGAATTATCGGACGACAAAAAAGTCCGCTATGCAGAAGTACAAGAAAAACATGCCGCACTTTCTACTAAGTTTTCAGAAAACGTACTAGATGCAACTAATGACTACAGTTTGTTCATCGATAATCTGGACGAGTTAAAAGGCTTGCCTGACGATGTGTTACAAGCAGCAAAATCGGCTGCTGAAAAAGACGGTAAGCCGGGTTGTAAATTTACGCTGCATTTCCCGTCTTATTTCCCACTACTGCAATACGCAGATAATCGTGCCCTGCGCGAAACGATCTACCGCGCCAATGCAACCAAGGCATCTGAGTTAGGAAGCAATCCCGAGTGGGACAACACTGAGATCATGACTGAATTGCTAGCCTTGCGCCAGGAAGAAGCTCATTTGCTGGGCTATCACAATTTTGCCGAGGTATCGCTGGTGGCCAAGATGGCAGAAACGCCAGCGCAGGTCAGTCATTTCTTATTAGATCTGGCGAACCGCGCCCGCCCTTTTGCAGAAAAAGATTTAGCGGAGTTACGCAGTTTTGCTAAAGATCAATTGGGCATCGATGATTTGCAATCCTGGGATACGACTTACGCCTCGGAAAAACTGCGTGAACAACGCTATGCTTTTTCTGAGCAAGAATTGAAACAATATTTCCCAGAGCAGCAAGTCGTCGCAGGCTTGTTCAATGTGATCGAAACCTTGTTTGCAGTAGAAATTTGGCTAGACCATGCGCCAAGCTGGCATCCTGATGTCAAGTTTTATCGGCTAGAAAAAGCTGGCAAACTCGTCGGACAGTTCTACCTCGACTTATATGCACGTAGCGGTAAACGAGGCGGCGCATGGATGGATGATGCACGTGGCCGGCGCCGTACTGCCACCGGTATACAAACGCCAGTCGCATATCTGACCTGTAATTTTAGCGAGCCAGTCACGACTAACGGTGTGACCAAACCTGCCCTGTTCACGCATGATGAAGTGATTACACTGTTCCATGAATTTGGTCATGGGCTGCATCATTTATTGACGCAAGTCGAGGAGTTGTCCGTTTCGGGCATCTCCGGCGTGGAGTGGGATGCGGTCGAATTACCATCTCAGTTTATGGAAAACTTCTGCTGGGAATGGGATGTTTTGCAAGGGATGACAGCTCATGCAGAATCAGGCGAGCCATTGCCGCGCGCGCTGTACGACAAAATGATTGCTGCAAAAAACTTCCAGTCAGGTATGCAGACCCTGCGTCAGGTCGAGTTTTCTTTATTTGATATGCGTCTGCATGATGCGATTGGCTCTAACCAGCAGCAAAATGTACAAGCGATTGCAGATGCGGTACGAGCACAAGTGTCGGTATTCAATCCACCAGCGTTTAACCGCTTTCAGCATTCTTTCAGCCATATCTTTGCAGGCGGTTATGCAGCGGGTTATTTCAGCTATAAATGGGCAGAGGTTTTGTCTGCCGATGCGTATGCGGCATTTGAAGACGCCAGCGCAGCGGAAGGCAGTACACTGTCACGTAAAGTGGGACAACAATTTCAGTCACAAGTATTAGAAGTCGGCGGCTCGCGTCCAGCACTAGAATCTTTTAAGGCGTTCCGTGGCAGAGAGCCTGCGATTGACGCGCTATTACGCCACAGTGGCATGGCTGCCTGACGTTTATAGAGAACACGGAGAATATGATGAAACAGCAAATATCAATACCTACCCGGCTCTTACTAATCAGCACAGTGTTAGGTGTATTCGCCATGGGCAGTGCCCAGGCGCAGTTATATAAGTGGGTTGGTGCGGATGGCAAAGTCACTTACAGCGACGTACCGCCGCCACCTTCTGTGAAGCAAGTGCAAACCAGATCACTGGATAGCGGTGAACCTGCCAGTAATTTGCCGCCCGAGTTAGGCGCCGCAGCAGCAAAAAACCCGGTGACGCTCTACACAGGTCCCGATTGCAGTCCTTGCAACGAAGGGCGCGCTTTTCTGAAAGGAAGCGGTATTCCTTTTAAAGAAAAAACGGTCAAATCCGATGACGATGTAAAAAAACTCAAAGAAGTGAGTGGAGATACTCAGCTGCCAGTATTAGTTATTAACAGTAGCAAATTCCGAGGTTTAGATACCAGTGAATGGCGTACCGCGCTCAGTAGTGCGGGCTATCCAGAAACGGACAAACTGCCAAAAGATTTCAAATATTCAGCAGCAGAAGCGGCCGCACCAACACCAGCTGCAAAACCCAAGGATGCTGCCAATAATGGGAACAGCAGCAAAGCACGGCAAAAAAATCTGCCTCCGGCTAACACCAATAATGAAGGCGGATTCCGTTTTTAAGCTTAACTTTTAGGTTCAAGAGCTTCGCTGCAACAATAAAATGACAATAAAATAAAAACAAATTTAAAGATCAAAAATGATGCGGATTGATTTCCATAGCAATGTACCCGACAAGCTGAACTACACATGCCGCCTGATCCGTAAGGCCAGAGCGGCAAATTGTCAAGTGGTAGTATTTGATAGCAACCGGGCACAGTTAGATGCGCTGAATAGTGCGCTATGGACGTTTTCAGAAATCGACTTTTTACCGCATGTGATGCAGGGCGATGCACTGGCGACTCATACACCAGTGATCTTGACGGATGACGTCACAGCGATATTTCCGCATCATCAGTTATTGATTAACTTAACGGCAACTACACCCAGCCATTTTGATCAGTTTGAACGCATGATAGAAATCATCGCAACGGACGATGCCGCTACCGCCGCAGGACGGGAGCGTTATCGCTTTTATCAGCAACAAGGACATACTTTATCCCACACCAATGCCAATGCGCCTAACGGCGCTGCAAAAGTAAGGTAATTAAGTACAGCAGAGTAAGCTAAGTTATTCCCCACAGCCCTTCATAAGTTATCACGTCAAATGAGCAATCAAATCGATGCCAGTATTCCGGTACTTACCGAAATTATTCAACCCGGCACGCAATTCTCCCCGGCAGTCGCCCCTGGCACTGCGACGATAGCTGCGCCAGTCAACCAGATTACTGGATCAGACGTAGTATCGAACACAGCACCAACAGCAATGCAACTCAGCGAAGAAGACTGGCAAAAGCTAGAGCAAACCTTAAGAGAAAATGTATTACGTCAGGTGTTATCAAGAGTTGATTTTGTGCTGGAGCATCGTGTACGCGATAGTCTCGCTGATGTATTACAAACCGCCGTCGAGAGCCTGGCAATCGAAATTCGTGGTGGTTTACACAAAACAATGGAAGAAGTAATCACCCGTGCGGTGACACAAGAGATCACTAAAGTCAAAATTACAAAATAAAAAATAATTTTCGATTATTTTTGTTTTATAAACACAATTCAAAAAATTACTTTTAAAAATAAAAACATTTGCCCTCTGATTGATTGCATTAATAAGCAATAACTTTCTACAATCTCGCTATCGCGAATTCCTCGCAAAACTGTCGCTCTAGGAGATTCTCCCCATGAAAGTTATCGTTCTCGGCTCTGGCATTATCGGCACCTCTTCTGCCTGGTTTCTCAAAAAGCAAGGTCATGATGTTACTGTGATCGAGCGTCAGCCCGGTGCGGCACAAGAGACCAGTTTTGCCAACGGCTGCCAGATCTCTGTCTCTCACGCCGAACCCTGGGCGAATCCTTCAGCACCACTTAAAGTCTTAAAATGGTTAGGCAAAGAAGACGCGCCTTTACTATTCCGCCCACGGGCAGAATGGTTGCAATGGCTCTGGGGCATGAGTTTTTTACGCGAATGCACACCAGGGCGCACAGCAGACAACATCCGCCAAATCGTGGCGATTTCTGAATACAGCCGTCAAACCTTGCAAGCAGTTCGTGCTGAAACAGGCATCGACTACGACTGTCTAACCAAAGGTATTTTGCATTTTTATACTGACAAAAAAGAATTTGATGACTCCTTACCAGCCGCAAAATTGATGCGCGATCTCGGTTGTCAGCGTGATTCAATCGGCGCAGACGAAGTCGTACGCATCGAGCCAGCACTTGCCAGTATTCGGGACAAAATCGTCGGTGGCGATTACACAGAGACCGATGAGTCCGGCGATGTCTATAAATTTACTAGCGGCTTAGCTAAAAAAGCTGCCGAAGCAGGTGTCGATTTCCAATTTAATACTAGCGTTACTCGCTTACTGACCGAGGGCAGCGGCTCGTCGGCTAAAGTTGTCGGCGTCGAAGTCATTGATGCAGAAGGCCGTCATAAAGTCTTGCGCGCGGATTCTTTTGTAATGGCAATGGGCAGCTTCTCACAGCCATTGTTAAAGCCTTTGGGCGTCAATCTGATGATTTATCCAGGCAAAGGTTATTCCGCTACCTACCAGATCACCAATCCTGACGAAGCACCAACGGTTTCGTTGACTGATGACGGCTATAAATTAGTTGTGTCGCGCCTGGGTGACCGTTTGCGCGTTGCCGGCACTTGCGAGGTCAACGGCTATGGCCGTGATTTAAATACGGCTCGTTGCGAAGCAATTACCCGCCGCACCCGCGAATTATTCCCGAACGCCTGCGACTACGAGAATCCAACCTACTGGACCGGTTTGCGTCCGTTGACACCATCCAATGTGCCATACATCGGCAAGACCAAATACAGCAATCTTTACCTCAACACAGGTCATGGCACTTTGGGTTGGACAATGGGTGCGGGATCAGGTCGCGCGATTGCAGATATCGTTTCTGGACACTACCCTGAAGTTGATTTTGCCTTCACTGGCATCGCCAGACGCAACCCTGGCAGAATATTGTTGCCGGCATAAACGCTAGATGAAATCAAGTTACTTGCCTGGTATTCAGCGAATTAATTAGCAAATTAATTAGCAAATTAATTAGCAAAAAGCCTTATAGATCATGATGGTCTATAAGGCTTCTTATTCGTCTTACAATGCAACAAGTGCGACTGAATAATACGAAAATAATACCGAGAAACAGATAAGCGTCTGGACATTTTCAGCTCATCTTACGATATAAACAGGACTGGATGATTACGCGCGCCAATGGCATACTTGTAGTATGTATATATTAATTGTCCATGTAATCATTGGACGATGACTCAATTTTAAAATGGAAAATGGGGAGTATATTAAACCCAGATTTTCCATTGGAACAGCGACATGTGTGCCTTTGGCGAACTGACTGGCTAGACGCGACGACGACGCAAGCTGCATCTTGCTAGGAGGAGCAACAACGCCAAGCAGTTCGCCAAAGGTGCAATTGTCGCTGTAGCGTTCCCACTCAAATCGCGGTGGTGCTGTCCCTCTGAAGACCGCACGCCGTCTGCGTTTTTTGCGAAGTGGTAGCGGTCTAATGGAAAATCTGGGTCAAATAAATCCGTAATCAAAACATCGACCCACAACGCATCGACCCAAATGATTACGGATAAAAAACTAATTAAGATTTTGTACTTACCAATACCGACTGACAGGCTGCACGTTGCGGATCGCTCGCTGGTAATTTGCCACAAATGCCGTCAAGCTGGCTGCGTACTTTTTGGAACGACGCCTGATGCTTGCCATTTTTATTCCAGTCCATCAGCTTTTTACCCATCCGGTCCAGCGAGGAACGGTTACGCTCATAAAACGCATTTTCAGTTGCGCCAATTTCTGACAATACACTTTGAGTCGCCTTCTCAATGCGTGCATCTTCAGTCGGTGCCAACTCAATCAAACTATTCACATAGCTAGCGCCCCATTGCAGACGTGTGGCAGGACCTTTTGCCGCATTGTAGGCTTGCTCGTACCAATTGACAGCGGCGGTCTTGTCACCACGTTTTTTTGCATTAGATGCGAGACTGGACATAAAGTAATACGGAGAATGAGAGCGCTTTAATTCAGCTTTCAACAAATTATCTGACTCATCCATCATGCCTGCTGCACCAAACGCATGTGCCGCAGCGTTGACGACTGACTGGCGCTCGTAGGCATCGGTAGTCGCCTGCTCAATTTGTACTACCCGCTTTTGTATATCTTTTAGAAATGCGGCATCAGGCTTGGCATTATCTAGCGTTGCCAAAGTGGCCAAACCATTAATTGCTCCCAACCGATCCGTCTTCGATAAGCTGGCGTCATCTGCGAGCTTGACTAATGCAGCATTGAAGGTGGCGACTAATTGATTGCGTAAATCGGATTTAGCACTCGTCAAAAATTCGACCAGTTCACCCGGTACGCCAGTCACCAGATCCATGTTGTCACGAGCGTTTTTTTGATCGGCTAATGCTTTAGTCAGTTTATCTAAGGCCTTCGTTTTATCAATACTTACTTTTACTGAGCCAGGAGATGCGCTCGCGGTAATCGCTAAAGCCTTGAGGTAAAAACGTGTCGCATTAGAAGGATTTGGACTCAGCTCTGACAAACGCAGGAGCGTTGCAACGACATCTTTGCTGCTGACCAATTTCTGTTCAGGATCATCCCAAGAATAATCTGCCAGCAAGCTCCAGTCCTCTGCGCTGATTTTTTTACTCCCAGCAAGCGCCAGCTTCAAACTATCTTGCACAGATAAACTGCTGTTCATCGCCGAGGTCAGTACTTGTAAGTAGCGGTCAGAGTCAACTTCGCCAGGAAGGCGCGTGATTTCAGTGCCATCTGGCTTAAATAAAATCATGGTGGGATAACCGCGTACCTTGAAGCGCGCCGCTAATTTTTGCGCACTTGGCGTATCGCCATCCAAATACACAGGGATAAAATGACGGGAACGGTCAATAAAATCCTGACGATTAAAAATCGTTGCTTTGACCTGATTACAAGGCGGGCACCAAACTGCTCCCCAATACAAGAACAAAGGTTTTTTAGCTAATTTAGCTTGGGCAAAGGCAGCGTCAACATCGTTATCTTTGCGCCAGTCAATCCCACTGTGATCGGCGCTGGCTGCGACAGAACTAGATTTGTCTGTCGCCGCAAACAATGGAGACGCCACCAAAAATAAACTAGCGATAAGAGCAGATTGAATTTTCATAAGTAACCAGAATAGTAAATGACACTAAAGATGAGTGTTTAAGTGTAACAAATATAGTGAAAACAAGGCTACCTCCAAAATGCGATCCTATTGGATTGGAATGATTAGGCACAATCAATTGCAAGTTGACACTCTTTAACTAGCGTCTTTAATCTTGGATTAAAAACAAAAATGCGCAGGTTTTACGCTGCGCATTTTATATTTCAACTGAAATTTCAACTACTTAATATTTGTTTAACCGTTGAAGCTTTTTCCTTCTACTGCCAGCTTTGCCAGCAACGGTGCTACTTTCCATGCGTCGCCGTGACGACCTTTGGCGTATTTATCCATCGCCATGACGACATTTGGCAAACCAACAGTGTCAGCGTAGAACATCGGGCCACCGCGATGCAAAGGGAAGCCGTAGCCGGTTAAGTAGACCATATCGATATCTGATGCACGGGTAGCGATGCCCTCTTCTAGGATGTGTGCGGCTTCGTTGACCAATGCGTAGATCAAACGTTCAACAATTTCCTGATCGCTGACTTTGCGACGCTCAACACCAAGATCGGCAGAATGCTTGACGATCATGTCGTTGACGATTTGCGATGGATACGCTTTACGGTCGCCCGGTTTGTAGTCATACCAGCCTGCACCTGTTTTTTGACCATAGCGTCCTAACTCACAGAGTAAATCTGCAGTTTTGGAATAGGTTACTTCTGGTTTTTCTACATAGCGGCGTTTGCGAATATACCAACCAATATCATTACCAGCCAAATCGCCCATGCGGAATGGACCCATTGCAAAGCCCATTTTTTCGACCGCTTTATCAACCTGCTCCGGTGTGCAGCCTTCTTCCAGCAAGAAACCGGCTTGACGGCTGTATTGCTCGATCATACGATTACCGATAAAGCCATCACAGACACCAGACACTACGCCGGTCTTCTTGATTTTTTTGGACAAGGCCAAGGTCGTAGCGAGCACGTCTTTTGCGGTTTTTTTGCCACGGACGATTTCTAACAATTTCATCACATTGGCTGGGCTGAAGAAATGCGTTCCGACGACATCTTCCGGACGTTTGGTAAAACTAGCGATCTTATCGACGTCCAGTGTGGATGTGTTCGACGCGAGTATCGCACCAGGCTTCATAACCTCATCCAACTTTTTGAATACCTGCTCTTTCACACCCATGTCTTCAAATACGGCTTCTACTACGATGTCCGCTTGGCCGATGGCTTCGTAAGACAAAGTACCAGTGATCAGCGCAACACGCTGGTCAAATTTTTCTTGCGTCAGCTTGCCTTTTTTCAAGGTATTTTCGTAATTTTTACGAATCGTTGCCAAGCCTTTGTCCAATGCTTCTTGCTTCATTTCTAGAATTTGTACCGGGATGCCGGCATTAGCAAAGTTCATCGCAATGCCACCGCCCATCGTACCTGCACCGATCACGGCAGCAGATTTGATTGGACGAACTGGAGTATCTTCCGGTACATCAGGTAGTTTGCTGGCGGCACGCTCACCGAAGAAGGCATGACGCAAAGCTTTAGATTCTGTGGTCTGAACCAACTCAAGAAATAGTTCGCGCTCAAATTTAATACCATCGTCAAACTTGTGCGTGATGGAAGCCGCAACGGCTTCGACACATTTCAATGGAGCAGGGAAAGGTCCTGACATGGCACGCACAGTGTTGCGTGAGAACTGTAAAAAGGCTTCGTAATTTGGATAGTTAACTTTAATGTCACGTACTTTTGGCAAAGGTCGCACATCCGCGACTTTAGCCGCGAATGCTAGCGCACCTTGCATCAGATCGCCCTCGATCATTTCATTGAACAGGGCTGTTTTTGCCAACTTTTCAGAAGGAATAGCAGTTCCGGAAACGATCATGTTCAGGGCCATTTCCAAACCTAATACGCGTGGCAAACGCTGCGTACCGCCCGCCCCCGGCAAAATGCCGAGTTTAACTTCTGGCAGAGCGATTTGTGCGCCAGCGATAGCGACACGATAGTTACAACCCAACGCCAATTCCAGACCGCCGCCCATGCAGACAGAATGAATCGCAGCGATAACAGGCTTGCTGGAACCTTCCACCACGTTGATCACCGTATGCAGCGTTGGCTCTGCCATGGCTTTAGGTGAATTGAATTCTTTAATGTCCGCACCACCAGAAAACGCTTTGCCCGCGCCCGTGATGATAATTGCTTTAACCGCGTCATCGTTTAAGGCTTGCTTCATGCCCTCAACAATCGCACTGCGCGTGGAGTGACCCAAACCATTCACAGGGGGATTATTTAGCGTAATGACGGCAACATTGCCGTTGACTTGATATTCTGCGCTCATGTCTCTTCCTAAAGGTTGAAATGTTATTGATTTGGCAGGCTTAGATAAGCTATTTAACCAGTACAGTGCAGATCACTGCCAGATTAAAACTATTGCATTAAATAATGCTTTAGTTTCATTCACCGACATTCACTATACCGCAAAATAGTACGATCGTATTATTTCAACATAAAAATTTTTTAAACATCAACTATTCGACATACTCCCCTTAAAAACAAGGAAAGTATGCCGATTGTCCAGAGAATCATTGGACGAATAAATATTACTGGGGTAGAGTATATTTAAACTTCCAGCCACTCACGACGGATAGCATCATTAGCACGTAACTCGCTTGGGGTGCCTTCAAACACAATGCAGCCATGTCCCATGACATACACCCGTTGAGAAATCTCTAGCGCAATTGCCAGCTTCTGCTCAACTAATAAGACTGAAATGCCGCGATTCTTAAGCTCTTTCAAATATTCAGCGACCAGTTCTACGATTTTTGGCGCTAAACCTTCGGTCGGCTCGTCAATCATGATCAAATCAGGATCACCCATCAAGGTGCGGCACAGCGTCAGCATTTGTTGCTCGCCACCTGACAAAACCCCAGCAGCAGTATGCTGGCGCTCCTTCAGGCGAGGAAACATCTGATACATATCGTCCAGAGCCCAGCGTGATTTTTTGCCGGATTTTTCGCCCAGAATCAAATTTTGCTCGACGGTCAGTGTTGGAAAAATATCGCGATTTTCCGGAACATATCCCAAGCCTTTGTGAGCGATCTGGAACGCCTTCAAGCCGATAATTTCTTCGCCCTTAAACTTGATCGAGCCTGTCGAATTCACCTGCCCCATCGTCGCTTTGACTGTCGTCGAACGACCAACGCCGTTGCGTCCAAGCAGGCTAACAATTTCTCCCTGATTCACCACCAAATCGACGCCATGCAGAACATGGCTCTTGCCATAGAAAGCGTTTAAATCTTTAATTTCTAACAATGCACTCATGCTGCTGCCTCCACAGGTGCATGCCCACCTAAATAAGCGTCTTTCACTTTTTGATTGTTTCGGATGTTCATCGGGGTGTCGCAGGCAATGACTTCACCATAAACGACTACGGCAATTTTATCTGCCAGACCAAACACCACACTCATGTCGTGCTCCACCATGAGCAATGTTTTGCCCACGGTGACTTTACGAATCAGCTCGACTGCGGCATCCGACTCTGAACGACTCATCCCTGCAGTAGGTTCATCCAGCAAGATTACATCGGCACCACCGGCAATCGTAATGCCAATTTCCAGCGCACGTTGTTCGGCGTAAGTTAGCAAGCCAGCAGTAATATTACGACGCCGCTTGAGACCAATTTGCTCCAACACCGCCTCGGCACGTTCATGTGCGTCTTTTAAACCATTCAGCCGATGCCAGAAAGAATATTTGTAGCCTAGCGACCATAAGACCGCACAGCGCAAATTTTCATATACCGATAAACGGTGAAAAATATTGGTAATCTGGAAAGAGCGCGATAGACCACGACGATTGATTTCAAACGGCTTGAGCGTAGAAATACTTTCACCATTCAATAAAATATCGCCAGAAGTGATCGGGAAGCGACCAGAAATTAAATTAAACAGCGTCGATTTTCCCGCACCATTTGGTCCAATAATCGCAAAGCGTTCGCCCTTGGGTACTTGCAAGGTCGCACCACGGATGATTTCTGATTTGCCGAAACTTTTTCTGACTTCTTTTAATTCGAGGGAGAACTGACTCATGCTTGCACCCTCCGCATTTGCTCTTCGATTTCGGTATTCACTTCGCCCCATTTTTGTTGGAATGGTGGTTTAGCAAAGATAAATCCGGCGACGCCAACTACGATAAAGGCGGTAGCAATCAGCCATGAACTTGGCAAGGCTGTATCGAGATTGACACCAAACAGGTTCATTGTGGAAGTTTGCGACGCCTCTAAGGTGCGCTGATATAACATCTCGATGGCGAGTACGATGCCAATCACGGCGATGGCGGACGCCAGCAATAATTTCCACATCGGTGACCAGACACGTTTAAACAATCCAAACTTAGCAACGCGTAAATTCATCATCAAAATACTGGCCACACCACCAGGTGCATACATCACCACAAGAATAAAAATAATCCCTAAGTACAATTGCCAGGCTTTGGTGAAATCAGACATCATTACTGTCAGCATGACGCCAAGTACTGCACCGATCAATGGTCCAAAGAAGAAGCCAATTCCACCAATAAAAGTGAACAACAAAACACCACCAGAACGCACGGCACTGACATTCTCGGCGCTGACAATTTCAAAGTTAATCGCCGACAAACCACCTGCAATCCCGGCAAAAAACGCAGAAAGAATCAATGTTAGATAACGCACCCACTGTGTGTTATACCCGATGAACTCTACCCGTTCTGGATTATCTCTCACCGCATTCGTCAAGCGTCCCAATGGGGTTTGAGTAAAAGCATACATACCGATCGTGCTGATAAATAACCAGAACGCAATCAGGTAATACACCTGAATTTGGGGGCCGTAAGTAATACCCAAAAATGGCTGACCAATGACACGATTAGTTGAAATGCCGCCTTCGCCACCGAAGAAATTTGGAAACATCAAAGAACATGCAAATACCAGTTCAACGATCCCTAATGTGATCATAGAAAATGTTGTTCCTGATTTTTTGGTCGTGACGTAGCCAAACAAGACGCCAAATACCATACCGGCAACGCCGCCGATTAAGGGAATGAGAGTAATTGGGAAAATGAGCGAGCCATTCGTGACTAAATTCATCGCATGAATGGAAAAGAATGCCCCCAATCCCGAATACACTGCATGTCCAAATGAAAGCATCCCACCCTGCCCCAATAGCATATTGAAGGACAGGCCAAAAATCATGAGCGTACCGATTTGAGACAGCAGAGAAAGCGATCCGCCGGACTTAAAAATCAATGGCGCAACGATCAACATCAGAGCAAAGCAGCCCCATACAATCCAGCGCACCAGATTGAGAGGTTTATAGTTAAGAGTATTTGTCATTTTTTATCCTTCGCGAGTACCCAGCAAACCACGTGGCCGGAAGATGAGGATAAGTACCAACATTAGGTAAGGCATGATGGGTGCAGTCTGCGCAATTGTGAGATTGAGCAGAGCATAACCGGGTGTTGTATCGGTAATTTGTGTCCCCATTTTTGCGAACACCGTCACAAATGAATAGTCCAGTGCGACAGCAAATGTTTGTACGACGCCAATCAGTATTGAGGCGACAAAAGCACCCGCTAACGAGCCCATGCCTCCGACCACCACCACGACAAAAATAATACTACCTAGTGTCGCTGCCATACCTGGCTCCGTAACAAAAGCATTGCCGCCGACAACGCCAGCCAATCCTGCCAGCGCGCAACCGCCGCCAAACACCAGCATAAATACGCGTGGCACATTGTGTCCCAGCGCCTCTACCGTATCTGGGTGTGTCAATGCAGCTTGTATCACTAGACCGATACGAGTTTTGGTCAACAATAAATAAATCGAGATCAGCATCAGTAAGGCGACAAACATCATAAAGCCGCGATACATCGGGAAAGTCGTTGTGTACAAAGTGAATAAAGGGCCATCCAATGCAGCAGGAATCGCATACGGCACAGTAGAGCGTCCCCAGATCAACTGCACTAATTCCACAATCACATAAGACAAGCCAAAGGTGAATAATAGTTCGGGAATATGCCCGTATTTATGTACTGAACGCAGGCCATAACGCTCTACAAGTGCTCCCAAGACGCCAACAAGCAAAGGGGCAACGAGCAACGCAGGCCAAAAGCCAAGTTTGGAGCTGATGCCATAGGCAAAATATGCACCTATCATATAAAAACTGGCGTGGGCGAAATTGAGTACGCCCATCATACTGAAAATCAGCGTCAGTCCAGAGGAGAGCATAAACAAGAGCAGTCCGTAACTAACCCCGTTCAGCAAGGTGATCAATGTAAATTCCACTGCAAAGATCCTTTTGGAAAAAATGGACGATCGTACTAATTAACAAGAAAAAAAGAGAGCGCACCAAAGTGCTGCTCTCTTTATCTGATTAATTAACCTGGACGCTTCATTTGGCATGAAGAAGGCTGAGTAGCGACAAAGGCATCAATTTTCTGATTTGTCTTCCAGCCCATGCCTGTATTTTCTTGATCAAACTTAACGTCTTTGTCGTTCACTTTGACCCAAGTTGCGATGTATAAGGGCTGCTGAATTTGATGATCCAGCTTACGCATCACGGTGTCGCCATTTAAACTTTTAACTCTGGAACCTTCCATAGCGAAAGCAACATCTTTTGGCTCTATCGATTTGGCATCTTTCACGGCTTTAGCCATGTACGAAAGAATAGAATACGTCGCCATAGAATAGTAATCTTCTTTGTACTTTGCTTTATAACCCTCAACGATATCTTTACCGGCGAAAGTTTCATTATTCGGGTTCCAGTAGCCGACGTATTTCACTTTATCTATACCCGCCGCACCCATTGCAGTCGGCACACCTGTTGTTGCAGCATAGTAGGTGTAGAAGTTAGCTTTAAGATCTGCATCTTTAGCCGCTTTAATTAAGAGCGCCAAGTCAGCACCCCAGTTGCCTGTGATGACACTATCTGCGCCCGATGCTTTAATTTTTGCAATATACGGAGCGAAATCTTTGACTTGACCAATTGGATGTAAATCATCGCCAACGATCTGTACATCAGGGCGTTTGCGTGCCAGATATTCTTTCGCGGCACGGGTAACTTGCTGACCGAAAGAGTAGTTCTGACCAATGATATAAACCTTCTTGATATTTTTATCCTGCGCCATATAAGTCGTCAGGGATTCCATTTTCATGTCTGAGTTGGAATCAAAGCGGAAATGCCAGAAGCTGCATTTGCTATTGGTCATGTCTGGATCAACAGCTGCGTGATTGAGGTAAACAATTTCTTTGCCAGGATTACGTTCGTTGTATTTGTTGACCGCATCCTCTAACGCCAAACCGGCACCAGAACCATTACCTTGCGTGATATAACGGAAACCTTTATCGATTACGGTTTTCAGTACGCTTAAGGATTCTTGTGGGCTACTTTTATTATCAAAGCCAACCACTTCAAATTTATGCGGACCAGCCCAGCCCTCAGCATTGGCTTTATCTGCCACGTACTGAAACGAGTTCAGAATATTTTGCCCCACGGGTGCAAATGGGCCTGACAGTGGATCGATGTAAGCGATTTTGATTGTGTCTGCCATCGTCAGTGGTGCGGATAATGCCAGGGCAACAGCTAACACCGGTGTACGTAATTGAAATTTCATTTGTCTCACTCCAATATTTTATTTGTGGATGTTGATAGAATTTTTAAAATCTTTTTTATTGTTGTCTGTGCTTCTTTCTTGCTTTAGAACTTTTGAGTAAAAATGCGCTACTCAATCCTGCCTCCCTTTTAAATCAAGCCGTTGGTAATTGATAGTCTTTGAATTGATCTCTCAATTTATTTTTCAAGATCTTTCCTGTTGCACCTAAAGGTAAGGCGTCAATGAAAACAACGTCATCTGGCATCCACCATTTTGCAATTTTTCCTTCATAAAAACTGATCAGTTCTTGTTTTTCTATCTCTGCACCTGGTTTTTTTACGACCAGCAAAAGAGGACGTTCGTCCCACTTTGGATGAAAAATACCAATACATGCAGCTTGTAAAACGGCAGGATGGGACATTGCTACATTTTCCAGATCAATCGTGCCTATCCATTCACCGCCCGACTTAATCACATCTTTACTACGGTCTGTAATCTGCATATAACCATCAGCATCAATAGTTGCAACGTCACCTGTCGGGAACCAGCCATCCTCAAGAACATCACCACCTTCGTGCTTATAATAACTGCTGATAATCCATGGACCTTTGACTAGCAAGTTACCATAGGTTTTGCCATCCCAAGGCAATTCTTTGCCTGCATCGTCCACAATCTTCATGTCAACGCCATAGATTACGTGGCCTTGTTTTTCCAAGATTGCTTGTTGTGCCTCATCGGACAATAAACTGTGCTTTGCCATCAAGGTACCAGTAGTACCTAATGGCGACATCTCAGTCATGCCCCATGCATGGACAACTTCTACCCCGTAGGTATGGCGTAAGGTTTTCATCATGGCTGGAGGGCATGCCGAGCCACCAATTACAGTTCGTTTAAAACTAGAGAACTTCAAATTATTTTGTGCGACATACGTCAGCAAGCCCAGCCAGACCGTAGGTACGCCCGCAGAAAAGGTAACTTGCTCCTGCTCAAATAATTCGTATAAAGATTTGCCATCTAGGGCTGGGCCAGGGAAAACCAGTTTTGCTCCCGTCAGTGGAGCCGAATATGGCAAACCCCAGGCATTGACATGGAACATCGGCACCACAGGCAGCACGCAATCACGGCCAGAGACATTTAATCCGTCTGGCATTGCCGATGCATAAGAATGTAAGACAGTTGAACGGTGCGAATACAGTGCGCCTTTGGGGTTACCCGTAGTACCAGACGTGTAGCACAAACTAGATGCGGAGTTTTCGTCAAATAAAGGCCAGACAAAATCATCTGAATTAGCGTCGATCAAATCTTCGTAACACATCAAATTAGGTACAGCACCGTCTGTGGGTAAATGCTCGCGGCTGCACATCATGATGTAGCCTTTGATAGTCGGACAATGACTGGCAATGGCTTTGATGATAGGCAAAAAATTTATCTCGAAGAACAAATATTGATCTTCCGCATGATTCACCATGTAGCTGATCTGTTCTGGATGCAAACGAGGATTGATCGTGTGCAATACAGCACCGGAACCGGAAACCGCATAATAAGCTTCCAGATGGCGATAACCGTTCCACGCTAATGTGGCGACTCTGTCACCAATTTTGACATCCAATTGTTTAAGCGCATTGGCGAGCTTTTTAGCGCGGCTATGGCATTCGCGGTAGTTATAGCGATGGATATCGCCCTCTACACGCCTTGAGACTATTTCGCTGCTACCAAAATAACGATCTGCATGTTCAATCAAACTGGAAATAAGCAGAGGCTTACTCATCATTTGTCCCATCACCGGACTTTGTTGATACTGCGACATCTGTTCTCCCGAAGTAGTGCTAAGTTATTCTAAGTTATTAGATATCTGGCAAGCATGCAAGGTTTTGTAATTCGGTTCGCTTTTTTGTTTTATTTACCGAATTAAATTCTTTCGCCCTGATTTTTGTACGACCGTACTAATTCGTCAATCCTTATTTATGTTGCAAGGCACCATGTTTTTTGAGAAATTTTTTATATTCTGGCATCCTCATTAGAGTAAATCCTCGATTTCATAAAAATACCGATATTGCAATGCAACAGAGAGGTATTAAAAACCGCCAATTTGAGACATTTTTCAATCGGTTTTTGATGTATTTTTCTGTGACTGAATTTGCATATAAAAAAATTGCCGGCGACATTTCTGCCCCGGCAATCTATTTCAAATCATGGATCACATCATTTACGCCAAAGTTGCTCCAACGTTGGCTCAAATTACTGACGATATTTGCTCCGCAGGCAAATAGCACTTGCACAACGATTAAGTCGTTTTTTTACGTCCCTTACCAATAGTTTGCGTCTCTCCAGATTCCAGCAGAAAACCTGCGGCTGCATCGCGACCCAAGACTTTGACCAGATACGGCATGACTTCTCTCAGCGTGGCTTCCAGTGTCCATGGCGGGTTAATAATAAACATACCGCTGCTATGCAAACCAAAACCGTCTGGCGTGGGTCCGCTAATCGATAAAGTCACATTGAGCCAACCGTTGGCTTGCAAACGCTTCAATCTTTCAGGTAATTGCTTGGAATCTTGACGAATCAGCACTGGGTACCAGACAGCAAATGTACCGGTAGGGAAACGCTTTAAACCATCTTCCACCGTATCTTTGACGCGGCGGTAGTCATCTTTTACTTCATACGGAGGGTCAATTAAAACCAGACCACGGCGTGATGGTGGCGGCAACAAAGCCTTTACACCCTCAAAGCCGTCACCAGCGGCAATGATGACACGCTTGCCTCTGGTGGTCGGTCTGTGTCCCTGCGCTGCCAGATGCGCATCGAGCTTACGGAAGTTCTCGCTCAGGATTTTAATCTCGCTAGGATGTAGCTCGAATAAACGTAGACGATCTTGTTCACGTAAGATTTTGTCGGCACAATAAGGCGAGCCGGGGTAGTAGCGCATCTTGCCGCTTGGATTTAGCTCTTTAACCAGGTCAACATATTCAGCCAGGCTAGGCGGCAAGTCTTTGCGATCCCACAGCGGAGCAATGCCGGTTTCAAATTCGGCATTTTTTGTTGCATAACCAGCATCCAGCGAATACAAACCAGCACCAGCATGCGTGTCTATGTAGGTGTAGGCCGTATCTTTCTGACCTAAATAATTCAGTAATTGAATTGTGACGAAATGCTTGAGAACGTCTGCGTGGTTGCCTGCATGGAAGCCGTGGCGATAGCTCAGCATAATGAGTGATTCCTATAAAAATATATGGCTTGTCTTCCGTTGAGAAAGCAAGCCATTGAGGTTCGATGCCGGATTTTACTCTTTTTAAGCCTAGACAGGCTCAAAACGACTTAAAGCACCTTAAAACAGATGGAAGTTCAGTCTCAGCTAATCCGCTTCCCCATGATGATCAAATCACGTTCAATGCCATCCAAGTTAGCAACACGGGGCATATTTGCCCAAATCTCAAAGTTAAACTTGGCAAATAAATTCATGCTGGGTGTGTTGTGACCGAATATAAATCCCAGCAGAGTATGTACTGCGATTTGCGGAGCATAGGCAATCGCCTGATTCAGAAAATATCGCCCCAAGCCTTTACCGCGGGCATCCTCATGTAAATAAATAGAAAGCTCTGCTGTGCCGGAATACGCGGGCCGTCCATAAAAATTAGAAAATGACAGCCAGCCTAAAATTTTTCCATTGTCTTCAATCACCCACAGCGGACGTTTGTCTGGCGTATGCTCGTTGAACCAGGCGTGTCGGGACTCAACCGATATTGGGTCAGTATCGGCAGTGACCTGACGGGAAGCAACAGTAGAGTTATAGATAGCGACAATCGCTGGCAGATCAGCGAATCTTGCCAGGCGATGGGAGGGAACAAATCCAGACATAATTATCAATACAAGGAGAAATTTAGGACGTTTGAACCAACATAGTCTCGTCAACGAACTCAAGGCAAAGCGCTTGAGTTGAAAAGTGGATGCTAAAGCGTATGAGTTGCGCGCGATGAACGAATCGCAGCGCCTAATAACTCTTCCACCCTTAAACGGATACGTGTACCACTTTCATCATCGGGAAAGTGGACGCCGATACCTTGTGACTTGTTATTGCCAGCACCTGCCGGGGTGATCCAGGCTACTTTGCCAGCGATAGGATATTTATTTGGGTCATCTAATAAAGTCAAAATCAGATAAATCTCTTCGCCCAAGCGATAAGATTTATTGGTTGGTACAAAGATACCGCCATTTTTTAGGAATGGCATATAGGCAGAGTACAGCGCTGCCTTCTCTTTAATTGCCAATGACAACACGGAAGGACGCGCCGGTGTTGGCATGTTCAAAGGAATACCAGGATCGGCGGGCAAGTCGGCCATAAACAAGCTTTCAGTGAAATAGTGAAGAGTAATCCAACAGCATATCTTCAATAAAGAGTTTGGCAGACAAAGGATGACTGGCAATTGCCTGACGCTCATTCGTGCTCTTAATCACATTTAATAAAGCATGGACGTCAACACGTTGGGCGAGCACAGCTAACTCTTTTTGATATCGAGGATGATACCGGATTCTTCCTGTTTGTTTATAAGAAAAAATATCATACAACCAACGCTGCAACCAGGCGACCGTATTCGGCACACTAAGTTTTTGTATTTTTTCCGCAATTTTCAAGCTGGAATCAACACCCGGCTTACTTAACTGACGCAAAAATTCGTCTAACTCCGCTCTGTCTTCCGACTGCGACATCAATAAGGCAGATAAGGGCGCGCCACCTTGCTGCGCCAGCCAGGTCTCTGCATCGCCTAACTGTTGGGTTTTCAACCAGTCCAAAGATTGCTGTTTGTCTGGCAAACCCATTCCAAATTTGTGACAGCGCGACAAAATCGTCGGCAACAATTTATCCAGACTGTTTGAGACCAGAATAAATACCGTATTGGGATTCGGCTCTTCCAATGATTTAAGCAAGGCATTGGCCGCCGGGATATTCAAGGCTTCGGCCGGATACAACACGATCACACGTCGTCCCTGACGATGGGTAGAAATATTCATAAAATCGCCCAATGCCCGCACCTGATTGATGACGATTTCTTTTGATGGTGCTTTGCTAGATTTTGTTTTTTTCTCAGGCTCAGGAGCATCGCCCTCGCTGGCGGCGCCCTCTTCCTCATCCAGTAACTCGGGCCTGACCCGACGGTAGTCCGGATGACTGTACTGCCCAAACCAGCCGCAAGATAAGCAAGTACCGCAGGCATGGCCGTCTGCGGAAGGTGCTTCACACAATAAGGACTGCGCCAGATGTTCGGCAAAAACAGTTTTGCCGATGCCTTCAGGACCGTATAGCAAAATCGCATGAGGCATACGCTGCCGTAGTAAATTCAATTGTTGCCAAGCGTCTTGCTGCCAGATAAAAAGTGGATGCGTCATACCTGCGTCTGCTGATTTGAATGCGACTTAAATGAATATGGTTCAGGTTCACTACACAAGCGCTCAATCAAGGTATCAAGATACGCACGGATGTCAGGAATCGGACGGGTCGAATCGATGATCTGAAAACGTTCTGAAAACTCAGCGGCGCGGCGCAAATATTCAGCGCGGGTATCTGCAAAAAATTCTGCTTTTTCCTGCTCAAACTTATCCAGATCGCGGCTTGCATCCAGACGGGCACGTGCTACTTCTAAAGGCACATCAAACAAAAATGTCATGTCAGGCTGTAAATCGGGATGTACCCATTGTTCCAGTGCATTCAGTTTTTCCAGCGCCAATTTACGTCCACCACCTTGATAAGCAAAACTCGCATCGGTAAAGCGATCAGAAATAACCCAGTCACCGCGAGCTAAGGCCGGTTCTATTACTTGAGCGATATGTTCTCTGCGTACGGCGAACATGAGTAAGGCTTCCGTTTCTAAATGCATTTTTTCCTGCAAAAGCAGATCACGTAATTTTTCGCCTAATGCCGTACCACCGGGTTCACGGGAAGACACAACCTTAATCCCATGCTGCTGCAACTGCTCTGCCACATATGCAATATGGGTGGATTTACCGGCGCCATCAATACCTTCAAAAGTAATGAACTTGCCTCTTGTTGCTGCACTTGTTTTGCTTGCTATCGACATACAAATCAATTCTTTAATCAGTTCTTGCTATAGTTTTTGGTAATTCAATTTGGTTTACTTCAATCTTGATCTAGCGCTGATATTTATTAACGGCACGATTGTGCTCACTCAAATCATCAGAAAACTGGCTAGTACCATCACCTCTGGCGACAAAATATAAAGCACCACTTTTCGCGGGAGTAAACGCCGCTGTCAATGAGGCGATTCCGGGCAATGCGATCGGCGTTGGCGGCAGACCAGTGCGAGTATAGGTGTTAAACGGTGTATCGGTGAGCAAATCGTTTTTTCTGATTTTGCCTTGATATTTATCCCCCATGCCATAAATCACCGTCGGATCTGTTTGCAGAAGCATGCCTAGCTTGAGACGATTAACAAATACCGCAGCGATCATAGTGCGCTCAGATTTTTGGCCGGTTTCTTTTTCGATGATAGATGCCATGATCAAGGCTTCATAAGCTGTTTTATACGGCAGCATTGTGCTCTTTGCTGCCCACGCCTCGTTGAGCTTTTTAATCATCACACTATGTGCTTGCTGATAAATTTGCAGATCGCTAGACCCTTTGGCAAACAAATAGGTATCAGGGAAAAATAAACCTTCCGGCAATGCGTAATCAGGATCGATTTTTTTCATCAGGTCGCGGTCGGACATACCAGCAGTATCATGCTTTAAGTCAGAATTAGTATCGACTACTTTACGCATCTGCTGAAAAGTCCAGCCCTCAATAATCGCCAAAGCACCAAACGAAAAATCACCGCTGACGATTTTGTTCAATAGGTCTAACGGCGTTTTATTAGATTCTAATTCGAAAGAACCTGCTTTTAATTTATTCGCCTTGCCGGTAGCACGTGCTAGCACTTCGAACAATATAGGATTAATCGGAACACCCGCTTCGTAGATTTGTCGGGCAGAACTGCGAACACTACTACCGGCTTTGATGCTGAAATCAATTGGTTTATCTACCGATGTGCCGCTACTTATTTCTGGAATGAAGATAGGTTGCATTGCCCAATAAGCAAAACCACCGCAAGCAGCGCCACCAAGCAAAATAATGAGAACGAAAATTTTTTTTATAAACGCCATACCAAAAATTGTGACCTGATTAAAAATGTTGAGTTAAAAGCTTAAATTATTAAAAACTTGGAATTAAAAGCTGCGCATTAAAAACTGAAAGCTAAAAGCAATGAGAACGAAAAGCGATTACAAACGTATTTTTGCGGACAGCACTATAATCCGCAGGAGATAGAACATTCTAGGTAGCACATAGTAAGTGAGACGTATTTTAAACCGAGACTCCATGAATACAGAAACAATGACTAGTTGGCAGGATTTTTTAGCGCAACACGGCGCCCATATCGTTGATCAAAAGGTGCAAGGCTTTGCGACCGCTACAGAAGCGCACTTTTTGATCGGCTCTAATGGCACAGCAGGCTTTATTTCTGCATTGACCGATCAAGCATTGCTATTAGCGACGGGCGAAGATGCTGCCAGTTTTTTACATAATCAATTGAGCAACGATGTAGAAAAACTGGGACAAGATAATGCCAAATTAGCCTGCTACTGCACGCCAAAAGGTCGCATGATAGCCAGCTTCGTTTACTGGAAAACTACCGATGGTATCGTCTTGCAATTGCATGCTTCGATCAAAACAGCCATCCATAAACGATTGCAAATGTTCATTTTGAGAGCAAAAGCTAAACTAAGCGATATCAGTAATGAGCAAGTTGTGCTAGGTCTTGGCGGCCAGGCAGCAGAAGCGGCGTTAACAACTTGGTTTCCCTCATTGCCACAACAAATCTACGGCAAAGTTGATACTGCCTTTGGCACCTTGATCCGCGTCGCAGATGCACATCAGTTACCACGTTACCAGTGGATCGCCACGAATGCTATCGCACAACAAGTCTGGCCGCAATTAAGCAAACAACTGCAACCTGTCGATACAAGCGTATGGCATCTGACCAATATCCAAGCAGGTGTCGCGCAGATTATCGATAAAACTCAAGAAAAATTTGTACCGCAGATGGTCAATTTTGAATTGATTGGTGGGGTCAACTTTAAAAAGGGCTGCTATCCAGGTCAGGAAATCGTCGCTCGCAGCCAATATTTGGGCAAACTCAAACGCCGGATGGCAATCGCCCGCATCGCGCATGACGCCAGCAATCCTATTTTGGCGGGTAGCGAAGTGTTTGCTGCAACGGAGGGCGATCAGCCTTGCGGCATGATCGTCAACGCCGAAATGGAAGATGCGCAGCACAGCCTTTGTCTGGTTGAAATGAAGGTAGCGGATCAGGAAAATGGCGATATTCATCTGGGGTCGGCGACTGGTGAGCAACTACTATTTCTGCCACTGCCTTATGCGGTGGTTGACATCACTGCATAGTTAAATCCGTCTAGCTTGAAGAATGAGATTACAGGTGAAATCAATATACTCACCCTATGTATAAGAATATGATGGCTTATTGTCCAATTAGTCTCTGGACAATTAATCAAATTAGTCAAATACTCCCCTTTTTTTATACATTTAACTGCATTTTCAGATAATTGCGAAGCGACGACCAGAATCTACTATGGACTGCTATATTTATTACAAAACACCGGTCGAACATCAAGATCAGGTTTTAGAACAAGTACAAGCGATGCAAGACATTCTTCGCCGTGACACTGGCATTAGATCAGGCCTGCAGCGTCGACCCGAAGTCAGTGGTGGCATGCAGACCTGGATGGAAATTTATCAACAAGTCCCGGAGAATTTTATCGCCTGCATCACCCTGGCGATACAACAAACCCGCTTGCTAGCTTTGATTCATGGTGAGCGACATCCTGAATTTTTTATGGAGATAATTCCATGTGTCTGATCGTCTTTGCCTGGAAATTATTACCGCATACGCCTCTCATCGTCGCCAGCAACCGGGATGAATTTTATGATCGACCGGCAGCACCGGCAATCTGGTGGGAAGGTGCACCCCATGTATTTGGCGGACGTGATTTACAATCCGGCGGCACCTGGATGGGGGTAGCCAATCAGGAAGATCAGAATGCTGCGGCGAAAAAATTTGCAGCTATTACCAATGTACGGGCGCCCTCAGAGAAGCGCACTGATGCACCCTCTCGCGGCACGCTGGTATCCAATTATCTGACAGGTACACTATCTGCCAAAGACTATATCGTCAGCATCAAAGACAAGGTAGCAGACTACAACGGTTTTAATTTGTTGGTGGGCGATGAAGAGGATTTGATCTGGTTCTCTAATCGCAAACAAGACGATCCACGCAATGGTCAACCGCTGTCGCCGGGTATTTATGGCATTTCAAACGCAGCACTTGATACACCTTGGCCCAAAGTCGTCAAAACCAAAGCGGAGTTTGCCAGCTTGCTGTGTCAGCGTGCGCCGGAAGAAGCTTATTTTGAAATGCTGTCAAACACCACACCAGCACCCGACTGCCGCTTGCCAGATACAGGGATCAGCTTTGAGATGGAACGTCTGTTGTCATCCCCATGCATAGAGTCGCCAGATTACGGCACGCGCGTATCTAGTCTGATCAAAATACATAGCCACCATCCGGCTGAATTTCATGAGAAGCTGCTACGTTAATTGATGCATCGGTGCGACATTAGTTAAGCCGGCACATCGACTAAATCAAAGAATTGCAGATATCAAAACACCTCAAACATCTCGCAAAGGTGCACGCCATAACATTAGTGCAGCAATCAATTTAAGAGCACAGGGCAAAATCGCGTACGCAACGCCCAGCGCTTGGATACCTTGCAGGTCGCTGGTACCGGGCACGTAGCCAAGAAAATCAAGCAAAGGCAAAGACACTCCGGCAGCCAATGCTAGATTCATCTTGGTGGCCCAATTCCAGGCACCAAAATAGGCGCCCTCTCGCTGCCCGCTATGCCCGCCTTTTCTGATGACCGCAGCCAATAAGGCTGGTGGCAATGCCAGATCAGCACCAAGCGCCAAGCCAGACATTGCGCAAATGATCCCGAATGGCATTGCTGCCCCGACACCCAGGCCAAACACCCAGACAAAAGAGGCGATCGATAGCAGCATCCCCAACAACCATGCGCGTGCCTCGCCCAGCTTACTTGCGGTGAAGACCCACAGAGGCATAGAAATCGCAGCCGCTAAAAAATACAGTATTAAAAATACGCCCGACAAATGCCCAAGCTGCAAACGATCTTTAGCAAAAAACAAAAATAAGGTCGCGGGAATGGATGCCGCAATTCCGTTGACGACAAATACCGCGAATAAACTACGAAAATATGCATTACGAAAAGGGATGGTCAATGACAGAGGCTCTGCTGCCAGAGCGTTCTCCGGCACAGCCTTTATCTTAACGTCGGCCAATGCCGGGCGAGGTGCATAACGAATCAGTAAGCCACTAGCGACCAATAAGCTGACCACAAATGCAGTCGACAACCACGCAATACTGGCTAACTGCGACAAGGCTGCAGCAGCAATTACACCAATCAAACCGCAGGCTTCGCGGACAGCCGTAATCCGCGTGCGTTCAGTGGGAGCCTGGGTCAATGCAGCACCCCAGCTTTGATGAGCGATTGTCGCTAGACTAAAACCCGCATATACCACCATCAATGAACATAAAAACCAAATAAACGGCGCACCGTTCGCGATTGTTAATGGATGAAATAGAGCGAGAAATCCTATAATCAGCGCAGGCAAGGACCAAAGTATGTAGCGCGAATACGATTGACTACGATGATTTTTATCGATCCACCAACCGATTGCCGGATCAATAAAAGCGTCCAGTAAACGCGCTAGCAATAGCGCCGTACCGATCAAGGTAAGTGAAATACCAAAATGCTCCGCATAAAACTGGGGAACATAGACATAGATGGGCAGCGCGACCAGCGCTAGCGGCAATCCGAACAGGCCGTAAGTCAGTACCGCAGAAAATGAAAAAATCTTCACTGGGACGTTAACCAAGTACGGCGACATTCACCGCAATAAAAATCGGTACGCGAGCCTAAAACAAGATCTAGGACAATCATCTCAAGCCTTCAATTTAAAAGGATTGAAATCAGTATCTATGTCGTAATAGTCCTCGTTCTCTTTCCGTTTTAAGAACGCGACAATTTTATAGGTGACAGGCGTCATCAGAACTTCCCAACCGGTCTTAAAAATATATTGGGCAATAATCACTGAGATCAGTTGGTGGTTCGACCAAATACCATAAAAAGCGATCACGTAAAATAAACTGGAATCTACCAGCTCACCGCAAACCGTGGATCCTATAAAGCGCATCCATAGTTGGCGACCTGCCATGGCAATCTTCATTTTTGCCATGACATAACTATTCACAAAACTGCCGCACCAAAACGCAATCATCGAGCCCAGGACGATGCGTGGCGTATTACCGAACACTGCATCCAGATGCATCTGGTAATCCCGGTTAAACGGATCAGCTGCGGGCTTTAACGCCAGCACCACAGCCGACATCACGGCAGCAAAAATCAAAGCACCAAAACCCGCCCAGATGACACGACGGTCGCGACCATAGCCATACACCTCAGTCAATATGTCGCCAAAAATGTATGAAATCGGAAAGAATAAAACACCCGCACCAAAGGTTACCGTGCCTAACACTGGCAAAGTCACTTCGGCAGCCTTAGCAGCGCCAATCAGATTTGAGCAAAGCAATACCGTCACAAATGCCGCCATGACGAAATCATAGTATTTGTATTGAGCGATAGGACGAGCCATAGTCTGGTTTTCTGACAATAAAATGAGTAGTTAAAACGAGAGTGACAACAAATTTGGTGTAATCAGCAAACTGATTTCTAAACGACGCTAAATACTAACTTAGAAAGAAAAACAGCGTCATTCTCTTGTAAGGATGACGCTGTTTTTTGTCCAAGATGAGCGGGTCAGGCTGAATTGTGTTGCTGAATTTAGCTAAGCTCTTCCAAACGCAACTTAGTAACAGAGCCGAATACCGTCGCCAATGCTTCAATTTTAGTAATCGCCGCCAAAATATTTTTCTCTTGAGTTTGATGTGTCAGCATAACGATATCGGTTTTTGCCTCGCCGTCTGCTGGCTCCTTTTGCAGCATTGCATCAATGGAAATAGAAAAGTCTGCCAGAATTTTAGTCACATCGGCCAGCACGCCAGCCTTGTCTGCAACATGCAGGCGCAAATAGTAGCTAGTGACAATTTCAGACATCGGTAAAATCGGTAATGCACTCATCGCGTCAGGCTGGAACGCCAGGTGCGGTACGCGATGCTCAGGATCAGCCGTCGCCAGCCGGGTAATATCGACCAGATCTGCGATGACAGCAGACGCAGTCGGCTCTGCACCTGCACCTTTGCCGTAATACAGCGTCGCACCAACCGCATCGCCTTGCACTAACACCGCATTCATCGCGCCTTCTACATTGGCGATCAAGCGCTTTTCCGGGATCAGGGTTGGATGAACACGTAATTCAATTCCATGATCGGTACGCTTGGTAATACCCAATAATTTGATGCGATAGCCCAGTTGCTCTGCGTAGCGGATATCAGTCGCCTCAAGTTTGGTAATGCCTTCTACATGCGCTTTATCAAATTGCATCGGGATGCCGTAAGCAATTGCGGCCATGATGGTCGCCTTATGCGCTGCATCGACACCTTCGATATCAAAAGTCGGATCTGCCTCGGCATAACCCAATGCTTGCGCTTCTTTTAGAGCAGTCCCGAAATCCAAACCTTTATCACGCATTTCGGACAAGATGAAATTGGTCGTGCCATTGATAATGCCGGCAATCCACTGAATACGGTTCGCGGTCAATCCTTCACGCAGAGCCTTGATAATCGGAATTCCGCCAGCAACCGCGGCCTCAAATGCGACCATCACACCTTTGGCTTGTGCCGCAGCAAAAATCTCGTTGCCATGAGTTGCCAGCAAGGCTTTGTTCGCGGTGACGACATGCTTGCCGTTGGTGATGGCTTTTAACACCAAGTCTTTAGCGATGCCATAGCCGCCAATCAGTTCAATCACGATATCAATCTCAGGATTATTGACCACTAAATTGGCATCATTGACGACTTCGACTTCTCCATTAGTCAGTTCGCGCGCTCGCTCAACGTTGAGATCGGCTACCACGGCAATTTCAATCGAACGTCCTGCGCGACGCATAATCTCTTCTTGATTGCGCTTCAAGACGTTAAATGTGCCGGAGCCAACTGTGCCTATACCTAACAGACCAACTTTGATGGGTTTCATATTATCTCTATACGTACTAAATAAAAAAATTAAGCGGTGGCAGGTTAAAAATCCTGCCAGTAAATCTTACAAATTATCTATAAAAACAAGCCTTGCTAATTCGTACCATGACGTCTGCGATAACCCTCCAGAAAACTGGCAATCCGCCCGAATGCTTCCGTCAAATCATCGGAATTAGGTAAAAACACGACGCGGAAATGATCTGGATGTATCCAGTTAAATCCTGTTCCTTGTACCAGCAAGACCCGCTGCTCGGTGAGTAAGTCATGAATAAATTCTTGATCATCCTTGATCGGATACATCTTAGGATCAAGTTTAGGGAACATATATAAAGCGGCTTTGGGTTTGACGCAAGTCACACCGGGAATATCGGTCAGTAGTTTATGCGCCAGATCACGTTGTTTTAACAGGCGACCGCCAGGACCGACCAGATCATTGATACTTTGGTAGCCACCAAGGGCTGTCTGGATGGCAAATTGTCCGGGCGCATTCGCGCACAGACGCATGGAGGCCAGCATATTTAAACCTTCAATATAATCTTTGGCGTGACGTTTCTCACCAGAGACCACCATCCAGCCTGCCCGATAACCACAAGAGCGGTAATTTTTGGACAAACCATTTAAGGTTAAGAACAGGACATCGTCTGCCAGCGATGCGATCGAAGTATGTGTCGCTTCGTCATACAAAGTCTTATCGTAAATCTCATCCGCAAAAACGATCAACTGATGCTGGCGGGCGACTTCAACGATTTGCTGCAAAATTTCAACCGGATATAAAGCACCGGTAGGATTATTCGGATTGATGACGACAATTGCTTTGGTATTCGGCGTGATCTTACTTTTGATATCGTCTATATCTGGCATCCAGTCCGCGGTTTCGTCACAGACGTAGTGAACAGGTTTACCGCCAGACAAACTGACTGCGGCTGTCCACAAAGGATAATCCGGCGCTGGCACCAAGACTTCATCACCAGAATTGAGTAAAGCATTCATACTCATGACGATCAACTCAGACGCGCCATTACCGAGATAGACGTCCTCAATAGTGACACCACGGATATGTTTCTCCTGGGTGTAATGCACGACCGAACGACGCGGTGCGAACATCCCTTTAGAGTCGGTATAGCCTGCAGCATTTTGCATGTTCAGTATCATGTCCTGAACAATTTCATCGGGAGGATCAAAATTGAATACGGCCAGATTGCCGATATTCAGTTTGATGATCTTATGTCCCTCATCCTCCATCTGTTTGGCTTTTTCCATGACGGGGCCACGGATGTCATAACAGACGTCTGCTAATTTTTGTGATTTTTGTACGGGGCGCACTGATGCAATCCTCTATAAAATAAGTCTAAATTGGTGCGAGGCTGCAAGATGATGGCTCATTGATGGGCTCATTGACGATTCATCTCAGTCAATCTATCGTTGATTGCTGCACTGCCAGATTGTGCATTTTGCCCAATGAACACCGTTTTATCAATTCGTTTCGAGAATTCGTCTAATTTTGTTTGCTTTTGGTGAGTTTTAACAAAAATTACAGGGCATTGATTGGATAAACCCTTGTGATCAGTCGAGTATGAGATATCAATGGCAGAATGCGCCAGCCTTTGAGAAAAAAAGCTACAATGCGCCAATCTTGAGACTTACGCCTGCATCCATGAAGCTACATTCAACTCAAACTCAGCAATACCAGACTGTCACTGCCTACGATCAACAAGGCGTGGAATTTAATGCCAAGCGCTTTGAACATAGTCTGATCGTTTTACCCGAAGTCGCTCCCTCACTTTGGAATGTTACGCATTTTGATACCTTAACTGCCGACGATTTTGCGCAGGTGAATGCGACTAAGCCCGATGTCGTGATTTTGGGTACGGGTGTACGTCAGCGTTTTATCCATCCTAAATTAATCTCTGTATTGACGAGTCAGCGCATCGGTGTCGAATGCATGGACAATCAAGCTGCCTGCCGCACCTACAATATTTTGATGGCAGAGGGACGCAAAGTCGCTCTGGCCTTGATTATGGAATCTGCATGAGACCAAGCCGCTCGCCTTACGACTCCCACGCTACGCTTTGGCTGATTGCGATTGTTTTTACTTTGCTCTGGTTGTATATGTTGGGTGCACGGACTTTGGTGCCCACGGACGAAGGTCGTTATGCCGAGATGGCACGTGAAATGGTAGCTACCGGCGACTGGATTACGCTACGTTTAAATGGCATTAAATATTTTGAGAAGCCACCACTACAAAACTGGATGAACGCCATCAGTTTTGAACTTTTTGGTCTTGGCGAATGGCAAGCCAGATTGTGGACTGGATTATGCGGTTTATTAGGAGTTGCAGTAACCGCTTATACCGGCGCCAAAGTATTTAACCGTCGGGTGGGTATCAGTACTGCGCTGGTTTTGGGTTCCAGTTTTTTATGGTTTGGTCTGGGTCATATCAATACGCTAGACATGGGCTTGTCCGGCATGATGACCTTGAGCTTGTGCGGTTTGCTATTAGCGCAAAGAACCAACGCCAGTGCTGCTGAACAGCGTTATGGCATGTTGCTGTGTTGGGTCGGGATGGCGTTGGCGAGTATGTCAAAAGGACCGATTGGCTTGGTCTTGCCAGGGGCTGTACTCGTCATTTACACCTTGGTAACGCGTGATTGGGCGCTCTGGACACGTCTGCATTTGGGTAAAGGCTTGATCGTCTTTTTCTTGATCACTGCCCCCTGGTTTATTTTGGTCTGGCAAAAAAACCCCGAGCACCCCTATTTCTTTTTTATTCACGAAAATTTTCAGCGGTTTACCAGTAAGGTCCATCACCGTGAAGGCGCATGGTATTACTTCATTCCCATCCTGATACTGGGAATCATGCCTTGGCTGGGCTTGTTGCTACAAAGTCTTTGGTCGGGCTTGCGTGAGAAAACGATAGGAGAAAATTTTCAGCCTAAAAAGATGTTGCTGATCTGGTCAGTCTTTATCTTTGTATTTTTCAGCATTTCCGGATCAAAATTACCGTCTTATATTTTGCCAATTTTCCCTGCGCTGGCTTTGCTCGTCGCGGTGCGGCTAGAACGGACATCTATCCTTTCGTTGCGCATAGCAACAGGCTTATTTGGGCTGATCGGACTGGCTGGTTTAATTTTTGCTGGTAAAGTTGGCGGCCTCACTAATGACGCTTATGAAATCCCTCTTTATCAAGCATACCAACCTTGGGTTTATGCGGCCGCAGCGGTTGCTTTTACTGGCGGAATACTAGCGAGCTATTTTGTTGGACGGAATAAAGATGCCGCAGTTATAACTTTGGCGACAGCAGGATTTTTTGCCTGGCAAGCGCTGTTTCTAGGACATGAGCCATTAGGTCGTTATGGCGCGGGATTGCAACATATTGCTGAGATACAAGCAGAATTAACGCCTGCTACACAGATTTTCGCAGTGGGTCGCTATGAACAATCATTACCTTTCTATTTGCATAGGACGGTCACGTTGGTGGAGCACCCAGACGAGATGGCGTTTGGACTCGGAATACAACCTGAGCTATGGATACCCAAGCGTGAAGATTTCGTAAAAAAATGGCGTGAAGACAGCCTGAGTAGCAAAGCAGATGTTGCAATTCTACGTACCGATATTTATCAGGCATTTGTAAAACAAGAAGTGCCAATGCGCGTCATTGCAGAAGATCCAAAACGCGTTATTGTGTCAAACATACTTACTAAATAAATAAAACGACAAAGTAAGACAAGCAATCCAATTAATCCAGCTAATCCGGCCACAGGAACAAGAAAATAATATGAACATCGGCACTTTTGGTTTTATTCTGACCGGCATTTTTTTAAATGCAATCGCGCAGTTACTACTTAAAATAGGCACTAAAGCAGTGGGCGCCATCCATTTAACAGCGGAAAACTGGCTCCCTATAGGATTAAAACTAGCGACTCAATTGCCTATCATTGGCGGCCTCACTTGCTACGTGTTGTCAGTGCTGGTATGGATTGTCGGCCTGTCCCGGGTTGATGTCAGTATCGCCTATCCGCTGCTGTCTATCGGCTACGTTGTGAATGCCTTCCTTGCCTGGTACCTTTTAGGTGAAGTCATGTCGCTGCAACGCATACTCGCTATCGGCGTCATTATCATTGGTGTCGCCCTCCTGATAAAAAGCTAAAGCATCGCTAAAAATCAACATGATTTGAAGGTAAATTAAAAAATAAGGGGAGTATGTCGATAAATACCCCTTATTGTCCAAACAATATCTGGACGATTAAATTTACTCCATCCCAGTATATAAATAAAGGAATCAGCAATGACTACAGCACTGCCCTTCTTGCCATTCACAAAACCCACCATGGACGAAGAGACGATTACCGCTGTCGGTAATGTCTTGCGTTCTGGCTGGTTGACCAGCGGTCCTAATGTGCAGGCGCTGGAAGCGCAATTGTCCGAGTACTTTGGTGGCCGACCAGTGCGCACCTACAACTCGGGCACTTGTACGATGGAAATCGCTTTACGCATTGCGGGCATCGGCTCGGGTGACGAGGTAATTACGACACCAAATTCCTGGGTTGCTACCGCCAACGTCATTATCGAAGTCGGTGCTACGCCAGTATTTGTCGATATCGATCCACGTAGTCACAATATTGACCTGGATAAAGTTGAAGCGGCGATCACACCGCGCACAAAAGCAATCATCCCTGTTCACATGTGCGGCCTGCCCTGCGACATGGATAAACTTTATGCAATCGCTAAGAAACACAATCTGCGTGTCGTCGAAGATGCAGCGCAAGCCATTGGTTCTACCTGGAAAGGTCAGCGCATCGGTGCCTTTGGCGACTTTGCCTCATTCAGTTTTCAGGTCAATAAAAATATCATGACTGGCGAAGGTGGCTGCCTGGTCTTAAATAATGCAGAAGAAGCCCGCCTGGCAGAAAAGTATCGGCTACAAGGCGTCACCCGTAGCGGCTTGGATGGTATCGATGTTGATGTCCTCGGCGGCAAATACAATATGACCGATATCGCCGCCGCGATTGGTCTTGGACAGATGAAGCATCTGGCAGAGTTCAACGCCAAACGCAAAGTGCTGGCGCAGTATTATTTTGCGACATTTGGCAGCGAATTCGAAGCACAAACAGGCGCCGAACTACCGGTCGCTGATTTTGAAAACAGCAACTGGCATATGTTTCATATTGTTTTGCCAGAACGCGTCAATCGCGGCGAATTTATGCAGCAAATGATGGATGTGGGCATCGGCCTCGGTTATCACTACCGTGCTATTCATTTGTTCAGCTATTATCGTGCTCGTGGTTTTACAGATGGCATGTTCCCGATCGCAGAGCGTGTTGGTAAGCAGATCGTCACACTGCCATTATTCCCAAGCATGACCCAAGCCGACGTAGAACGCGTCGTGTCTGCGGTAAAATCTTGCCTTTCCTAATTTTGAGCCTCGATTGATGAAACCAGAACTCTCCGTCGTCATCCCTGTTTATAACGAAGAAACCGGTCTAGCGCAGTTGTACGCTCGGCTATATCCCGCGCTGGATGCCCTGGCTGCGCGTGGTGTTAGCTATGAGATCGTATTCGTCAATGACGGCAGTCGCGACAATACGGCGTCGATACTGGCGGATCAGTTCAGACTGCGTCCAGATGTTACCCGTGTCGTCTTATTCAGTGGCAATTACGGCCAACACATGGCGATACTGGCAGGATTTCAGGCGACCCGCGGTGAAATCGTCGTCACGCTCGACGCCGATCTGCAAAATCCCCCTGAAGAAATTGGCGCACTGGTCGACAAAATGCGCGAGGGCTATGACTACGTTGGCTCTATCCGCCGCAAACGTCAGGACTCAGCATGGCGTACCTACGCCTCCAAAGCAATGAATCGCTTCCGCGAAAAAATCACCCGTATCAAAATCACCGATCAAGGCAATATGCTGCGCGCTTATGGCCGCAATGTGATCGACCTGATCAATCAATGCAGTGAGGTCAACACTTTTGTGCCTGCCCTTGCCTATACTTTCTCGCGCAATCCGACCGAAATCACGGTGGAACATGAAGAACGCGCTGCTGGCGAATCCAAGTATTCACTGTACAGCCTAATCCGCTTGAATTTTGATTTGATGACGGGCTTTTCTATTATGCCTTTGCAGTGGTTCTCTATGCTAGGGATGGTGCTGTCAGCGGCATCTGCCCTGCTGGTATTTTTGCTCTTAGTTCGTCGCTTTATTTTGGGTTCGGAAGCAGAGGGCCTATTCACGCTATTTGCGATTGCTTTCTTTATGATGGGCGTGATTCTGTTCGGTATTGGTTTGCTCGGTGAATATGTTGGTCGTATTTATCAACAAGTACGCGGTCGCCCACGTTATGTGGTACAAACAATTTTAGAACATACCAGCAATGATGTTTCAGAGACCAACTGAGATGACAGATAACAATCTCACTGGCAGTGACGCCACCAATGCCACTGCTACTGCCGTCGTCTTTGCTTACCATAGCGTCGGTGTTCGCTGTATCAAAACCTTGTTAGCTCGCGGTATCAACATCACGCTGGTTGTGACGCATGAAGACAATCCTGCTGAGACCATCTGGTTTGAATCGGTCGCTGCGCTTTGCAAAGAACACGGCATACCGACCATTACCCCAATCGACCCAAAGTCTGCTGAATTACATCAGCAAGTCGCAGCTATCGCGCCCGATTTTATTTTCAGCTTCTATTATCGCAATATGTTGCCCGTTGAATTATTAGGGCTGGCAAAACGCGGTGCCTATAATTTGCACGGATCTTTATTACCCAAATACCGTGGTCGTGTACCAGTCAATTGGGCAGTTCTGCATGGCGAAACTGAAACGGGGGCAACACTGCATGAAATGGCGCTTAAACCTGATGCAGGCGCGATCATCGCCCAGACCATGGTGCCGATTTTGCCAGACGACACGGCGTTTGAAGTATTTGGAAAATTAACGGTCGCGTCCGAACAAACCTTATGGTCAGCTTTGCCCGGCTTGCTAGCAGGCAACGCAATTAAGCTGAACAACGATCTGTCGCAAGGAAGTTATTTCGGTGGACGTAAGCCAGAAGATGGTCGCATTAACTGGCAGCACACTGCGCAGCAGGTGTACAACTTGCACAGAGCCGTTGCTCCACCCTACCCCGGTGCGTTTACTGAATTAAATGGTCAGACTTATGTTATCGGAAAAGCACGTTTATCAACAAACTTTCCTACTAACAATAGATCTGATTTGCCGACAGGCTTATGTGTAGTGGATAATGCTATCTTTGGCGTTTGCGGCGATGGTCGCGCACTATCGATTATTGAATTATTATCCAATGGCAAAGCGGTTTCCCCTGAAGTTTTGGAAGCTGCCATCAAGGCTTAAAATTGGTTCAATCCAATGAAGCAGACATAATCAAAAAACGGTCGGCAAGAATAATAAGTAAATCAAATTTTAACTAAAGAAATCACAATGAAAAAAGTCCTCATTCTCGGCGTGAACGGTTTTATTGGCCATCACCTCTCCAAGCGCATCCTGGAAACTACCGATTGGCATGTCTATGGCATGGATATGCAAACCGAGCGTTTGGGCGACATGATCAATCACGAACGTATGCACTTTTTTGAAGGTGACATCACCATCAATAAAGAATGGGTTGAGTACCACGTTAAAAAATGCGATGTCATCTTGCCATTAGTCGCCATCGCGACCCCGTCGACTTACGTCAAACAGCCTTTGCGTGTGTTTGAGCTAGACTTTGAAGCCAACTTGCCTATCGTCCGCTCCGCAGCTAAATACGGCAAACATCTGGTATTTCCATCGACGTCTGAAGTGTATGGCATGTGCCATGACGAAGAATTTGATCCAGAACAATCAGAACTGATTTGCGGACCGATCAATAAACCACGCTGGATTTACTCTTGCGCCAAGCAACTGATGGATAGAGTAATCTGGGGTTATGGCATGGAAGGTTTGAATTTCACACTGTTCCGTCCTTTTAACTGGATCGGTGCTGGCTTGGATTCTATTCATACACCAAAAGAAGGTAGCTCACGCGTTGTGACGCAATTCTTTGGTCATATCGTCCGTGGCGAAAATATTTCTCTGGTAGATGGCGGCGCGCAAAAACGTGCGTTCACTTATATCGACGACGGTATCGACGCCTTGATGCGTATCATCGCTAATAAAGATGGCATTGCCAGTGGCAAAATCTACAATATCGGCAATCCAACCAATAACTTCTCTATCCGCGAACTCGCGCACATGATGTTGACGTTGGCGGCTGAGTACCCGGAATATGCAGAAACAGCGAAAAAAGTACAACTGACAGAAACAACCTCAGGTGCTTACTACGGCGCAGGTTATCAAGACGTACAAAACCGTGTACCAAAAATCACCAATACCTGTGAAGAACTGGGCTGGGCGCCGACGACAGATATGAAAGACACTATGCGCAATATTTTTGATGCTTACCGTGGGCAAGTCGCCGAAGCCCGCGCATTGATGGACTAATCCAGTAACAATGCCAAGCATCGTTCTCAAAATTGACGTCGATACCTATCGCGGCACAAAAGAAGGCGTACCAAATCTGGTACGCCTTTTAAAACAACATCAAGCTGGTGCGAGCTTTCTGTTTTCTTTAGGTAAAGATCACACTGGCTGGGCATTGCGACGCGCATTTCGTCCTGGCTTCTTCAAAAAAGTGTCCCGTACCTCGGTAGTTGAACACTATGGCATCAAGACTTTGATGTACGGCGTTTTTCTGCCCGCGCCGGATATCGGCAAAGACTGTGCGGCAGAAATGCGTGCGGTCAAGGAAGCTGGCTTTGAATGTGGCATTCACACCTGGGATCACGTGGTCTGGCACGACAATGTGCGCCAACGCGATGCAGCCTGGACCCAGAGCCAGATGCAGCAGGCGTATGCGCGCTTTACACAAATTTTTGGTGAAGTACCAAAGACGCATGGTGCGGCCGGCTGGCAAATGAATCCGGATGCGTTCGCTCAGTTAGACCAATTTGGTATTGCCTATGCTTCAGACGGTCGTGCGATGCTCAACGACGACGGCAGCTTGACTGATCCCGCAGCCGGACCGTATCGCTTACAGTCGCATGGCAAAACCTTCGCCTGTCTGCAAATGCCAACTACACTCCCAACTCTGGATGAAATTTTAGGGCGAGAAATTGACGGCGTCGTCATCAATGAGTCAAATATCGCCGCTAACATACTTAAATTAACGGCGACGCCAAGAAATCATGTATTTACCTTACATGCAGAACTTGAAGGACAGAAACTTGCCCCCATCTTTGACCAATTATTGAAGGGTTGGCGCGAGCAGGGTTACGATTGCATCTCCATGGCGACATATTATGACGCCATCAAAAACGATATTTTGCCGGTGCGTCCGATTACTTGGGCTGAACTGCCGGGACGATCGGGAGAATTGATCGCATTACTGCCTAGCAAGTAGCACAGTAGTAATTTCCAGGCGCCTCAGTCCGACTCTTTGCTTGAATTGATGCTGACCCGAATTGACTCCGGGTGGCATCTAAGTGTCTCGCATTTAAATGCCTCGCATCTAAGTGTCTAATTTAAGCTTCTTATTTAGCACATATTCAATCTACCTCAGGAGATCACCGTGGCCGATAGCCCATCAGCACTGCAATGCCAAGTCCCCGATTTTTCTGCCCCGATGACAAATGATAAAACTTTCCAACTCAGTAATTTTGCTGGAAAAAATGTTGTCATTTATTTTTACCCAAAAGACAATACTCCCGGCTGTACGACAGAAAGTATGGCTTTCCGAGATTTATACGACAGTTTCCAGCAAGCCAATACCGAAATTTTTGGCTTAAGCCGCGACAGTCTGCGCTCTCATGAAGGTTTTAAAAGCAAACTGGGTTTGCCCTTTGAACTAATTTCTGACCCGGACGAAACTGTTTGCAATCTGTTTGACGTCATGAAAATGAAGAGTATGTACGGCAAACAACATCGCGGTGTCGAACGCAGCACTTTTGTGATTGACGGCAGCGGTAAATTAGTGAAAGAATGGAGAGGAGTTAAAGTAGCTGGACATGTTGATGAAGTGTTGGAATTTGTGAGCGCAAACCAGTAATTGAAATCAAAAATTTTCTTCGAGAAAAAGCCGTGTATGGAAGTGTCCCGGATTAATCCGGCGTCATCCATAGCGGCTTTTTGACTTTTAAGCTCTCACACTTTTAGAAGAGGTCCTAATGCCCCTGCCCAAAATGCCGACAAAACCTGCGGCTCTGCTGTCCCCAAAGGATTATTCAAAAGCAGATAAAACCAAGTCTTTAAATGTCACTAAACCCGCTAACAAACCGGAAACCAGATTGAGCCCGGTAGCGACAACTGCAGCCAGTAACGCTGTAAGTAACGCCACTGGCCGTGCACCAGCAGCCACGCCGATTAAGGCCAATGTGGTCGCACCGGTTAAGAACCCTGTCATAGCTAAAACGGCCATACCAGAAACTCAGGCCAAAGCTAGCCCGACAAAAATTAATGCAAAAGTGAGTGAAAAACCAGCGCCTAAAACTGGCTCATCGGCACACGAACATCGTGTCAAGTCAGGTACTAGCCGGGCGGCGGATAAGTCGGGCGTAAAAAAATTATTTGTACTCGACACCAATGTGCTAATGCATGATCCGTCATCGCTCTTCCGCTTTGAAGAGCATGATGTGTACTTGCCTATGATCACTCTGGAAGAGCTGGATGATCATAAAAAAGGCATGTCAGAAGTCGCACGCAATGCACGTCAGGTATCGCGCTCACTTGACGCTCTGGTTGGCGATATTGATCATCACGAGATTGAAAAAGGTATCTTACTTTCCAAGTTAGGGAATAAAGACGCCAAAGGTCGCCTGTATTTCCAGACCAAATTGCAAAGCGCAGCATTGCCGCAAGGCTTGCCTCAAGGTAAAGCAGATAACCAGATTTTGGCTGTGGTGCGCGCGTTAGAGGCAGAAACACCAGGTCGTCCTGTCGTATTGGTCTCTAAAGACATCAATATGCGAATCAAGGCGCGCGCCTTGGGTTTGCCAGCAGAAGATTATTTCAACGATCATGTGCTGGAAGATTCTGATTTGCTGTACACCGGCATAGTGCAACTGCCAGATGATTTCTGGAACAAGCATGGCAAAGGGATTGAGACCTGGCAAGAAAATAAGAACGGTCTGAGCACCACGTTCTATCGTATTACCGGGCCGATTATTCCTAGTTTGCTGGTTAATCAATTTGTCTATCTGGAACCGAAAAACGGCGAGTCTTCGTTTTATGGTCATGTGCGTCAAATCAACGGCAAGACTGCTGTATTGCAAACCTTGCGTGATTATGGTCATGCCAAGCACAGCGTATGGGGCGTAACTTCTCGTAATCGTGAGCAAAACTTTGCTCTCAACTTATTGATGGACCCAGAATGCGACTTTGTCACCTTGCTGGGGCAAGCGGGTACAGGTAAAACTTTATTGGCATTAGCGGCGGGCTTAGCGCAAGTGTTAGAAAGCAAAACCTACAATGAGATTATCGTCACCCGCGTAACCGTGCCGGTCGGCGAAGACATTGGCTTCTTACCAGGTACAGAGGAAGAAAAAATGTCGCCGTGGATGGGCGCATTTGACGACAATCTGGAAGTGCTCAATAAATCAGACAACGACGCAGGCGACTGGGGTCGTGCTGCGACACAGGATTTGATACGCTCCAAGATCAAAATCAAATCGCTGAATTTTATGCGTGGCCGTACTTTTGTGAACAAATTTTTGATTATCGACGAAGCACAAAATCTGACGCCAAAACAAGTTAAGACCTTGGTTACTCGCGCCGGACCGGGCACAAAGATTATCTGTCTGGGTAACATCGCACAGATCGATACACCGTACCTGACCGAAGGTTCCAGCGGGCTGACTTATGTGGTTGATCGCTTCAAAGGCTGGGCGCACAGCGGTCATGTGACCTTGGCGCGTGGAGAACGTTCTCGTCTGGCAGATCATGCGAGTGAAATTTTGTAGATCATAATCGACTCATTACTAAATAAGCTTTAGCAAAAGACTAGCGAACGCTTAAGCAAAAAATAAAAATCGGTGCATTCAATATGCACCGATTTTTTTATGCCCACAAATCTAGAAGGAAAGGGAAATTCACATACTCCCCACCATTTTTTTAAAATATGCTCTACTGTCCAATGATTATATGGACGATTAAATATACTACCTCATAGTATATAAATAGATTTAATCACTCTCCCTGAATAAACCATCACTCCATTAAAACTGAGAAGACTAGACGTTTTGAAGTCCCGGCGCAGCATCGTTAGTGCACAAGGATCAGCACAAGGATCAGCAACGCCAAATTAGTAACGCCAAGCAAGAAAATATTTCTTGATATAAAATCTTGCCCAGGCAACTAATTCATCAAGAAATTAATCAAAAATATGGCTCAGCCCTCCTCCACTTTTCCGCTCGACGTGTATCAGGTTGAAGAAAGCCTCGGCTATCTCATCTCTCGTGCGAAAACCATGCTGTCAAAATCAGTTGATGAATCGGTATCAAAACTAGGGATCACGCATGCCCAATCCAGCGTATTTATGATGCTGGCAACCGGTAAATGTGAGACCGCCGCCGAGCTGGCACGTGATCTTTTTATCGATGCTGGTGCAATGAAGCGCATGCTAGACAGGTTAGAAGTAAAAGGCTTACTCGTACGTGTTACAGACGAGAGCGATAAACGTCTGTTTAAATTGGAATTGACGCAAGCCGGACATGAATTAGTGCAGCATTTACCCGGCATCTATAACGATGTTTTAAATATCGGGTTTACGGGATTTAGCCCGGAAGAAATTGGCTTTTTAAGAAGCTTACTCAAAAAATTATTAGCCAACAGAACTTTATTAGAGCAAACAGCAGTTCCTAAATAATCATTGCCCTGACAAACATTATTTTTCTATTTCAATAAAAACTATGAAAATTCCATTCCAAAGACAAGCATCGATACGACTGGGCTTAGCCAGTAGCGTCTTTGTCTTGCTCACCGCCTGCGCCAATTTTAGTGGCATACAAAGCGATGCCAAGTTGAAGTCCTTTGACTCTGGCGACAAAGCTAGCGCAACGGCACTGCAAAATGCAGCATGGCTCAATGCCAACTGGGCTAAAGACATTGGCGGACAAGCCTTGCAAGACCTAATTGACGCCGCAATTGCCGATAACCCTAGTCTGCAAGTTGCGGCTGCCCGCGTAGCAAGCGCCAGAGCCATGATACAAGCCACGCGCGCCAACGAATTACCTAGTGTTGGCGCAAGTTTTGACAGTACCTACCAGCGCTTTACTGAGAACGGATTAATTCCGCCGCCACTCGCCGGCGCTGTAGAAACAAATAACCAGCTAGCGTTGAATTTTTCTTACGACCTGGATTTTTGGGGTAAGCACTCCGCCGAAATGCGAACTGCTCTGTCGCAAGAAAAAGTCGCCTTGGCAGAGCAACAAAGTGCCCGCTTAATGCTGAGTACCGCAGTAGCGCATGCCTGGGTGCAGTTGCTGCGTCAATACGAGCAACTAGATTTGAGCACACAACAACTGGCAATACGAAATAAGTTTGACGAGATCACACGCCAACGCGTGAAGGCAGGTTTGGATAACAATACTGATATCCAGCAAAGCTTATTGCAAAGTGCGAATCTGCAATCGGATATCAATCAATGGCAAGAAGCCATTGCGCTCAATCGCAACCAATTAGCCGCATTATTAGGACAAGCGCCTGAGCGTGGTCAATCCATTCCCCGTCCTCAGTTTAATCCTGGTATGAATACTTCGCTGCCTGGTGAATTGCCTTTGGCTTATCTGGGTCGCCGCCCCGATGTGGTAGCAGCGCGCTGGAGAGTCGAGTCTATGCAAAGCGAGATCGATACGGCGAAAACTCAGTTCTATCCTAATATCAATCTAATTGGTTTTGCGGGCTTCTCCAGTCTTGGGTTAACGAACCTGTTACAAAGTAGCAGCCGCATCGTTGGCGCTGGCCCTACAATTCGTTTGCCAATATTTGAGGGTGGCAGTTTGCGTGCACAGTTAAAAGGTCGTGTGGCTGCATACGATGCCGCAGTCGCGACTTACAACCAAAGTCTGACTGATGCCTTGCGTGAATTGGCGGATCAAGTCCAATCACTGAAAACTGCGGAACTTCAAAATGGCAATCAAAAGAATGCCGAAAAAGCAGCAGAACAAACCATCAAGTTGGCACAGCAACGTCAACGCGTTGGCACAGCGAACATTCTGCCGGTGCTGGTCGCTGAAAACATTTATGTTTTGCAGAAAAAATCTTCATTAGAACTACAGGTGCGCCGTGTTGACTTACAAATCAATTTAATCAAAGCACTGGGTGGCGGTTATGAGATAGCCCCAGAACTTCAACTATCTCAACTGCCTGCAAGTGCAGCATCAAATAATAACGCTCAATCACTCACTCACTCGGAGGCCGCACAATGAACGCGCCTGTTACCAATAATGGCACTAACGCCACAGCGACAACACCAGCAGCAACTTCGGCAACAATGGCCAATACACCGCCACCAAACGGTAAGCGTCGCGGCTTGTTGATTATCGTCACGATCGTATTGATTGTCGTGGCAATCGCTTACGCCTTTTGGTGGTTTACCATCGGGAGCCATTTTGAAAATACAGAAGATGCTTATGCCGCTGGGAACGTTGTACAAGTAACGCCGCAAGTGGCTGGAACAGTATTAGCCATTCATGCTGACGATACCGAGTTGGTACAAGTCGGCAAGCCATTGATCGAACTTGACCGTGCAGATGCCAAAGTAGCCTTGGATCAAGCCGAAGCGCAGCTAGCACAAACAGTTCGCGAAGTCCGCGTGTTATTTGCAAACAACGCTCCATTGCAAGCCAATGTCAGCACACGTCTGACTGAAGTGGAACGTGCTAAATCCGATCTGGCTCGCCGTCAACAGTTGGTCAGTACTGGCGCCGTCTCTTCCGAAGAAGTCGACCATGCCCGTTCAGCAGTGCAAAGCGCCGAATCTGCGTTATTAGCAGCGCGCGAACAACTAGCATCCAACAGTGTATTAACTGACCGGACAAATGTTGAACAACATCCCAACGTTTTACGTGCAGAAGCCCGTGTACGTGAGACCTATCTCGCCTACGCTCGTACCAGCTTGCCAGCGCCCATGTCAGGCTACATCGCTAAACGTTCGGTACAAGTCGGTCAGCGCGTAGCTGCTGGCTCACCATTGTTGTCGATCGTGCCGTTAAACTCCTTATGGGTCGATGCCAACTTTAAAGAAGTGCAGTTAGCCCACATGCGCATCGGACAAGACGTGACTTTGGAATCCGATTTGTATGGTTCTAGCGTCGAATATCATGGCAAAGTTGCTGGTTTGTCCGCTGGTACCGGTTCTGCATTCGCCCTGTTACCTGCGCAAAACGCAAGCGGCAACTGGATTAAAGTTGTTCAGCGTGTTCCAGTTCGTATTGCGTTAGATGAAAAAGAACTGGCGACACACCCGCTGCGCATCGGTTTATCTATGCAAGTCAAAGTCGATATCTCTCAGCAAAAAGGTAGCCCGGTTGCTGGTAGTGCGCCACTGCGTAATACAGCAGATTACAAAACGACGGTATTTGAACAAAGTGGCAAAGAAGCAGATGATCGTATCGCGCAAATCGTCACGAACAATATGGGCAAGAAGCTGTAATGAGCACCTCCATTTCAGCGTCGGATGCAGCAGGCGAACCGCAGGGTAACGCCCCTGCGGCTCCTCCTGCTCCAGCCGCGCCATTGCCACCGCTAAAAGGTGCTCAGTTAGCACTGGGAACCTTGGTGTTATCACTTGCCACGTTCATGAACGTGTTGGACTCGTCGATTGCAAACGTATCAATCCCGGCGATTTCGGGCAACTTGGGTGTCTCGCCTCAGCAGGGCACCTGGGTTATTACCTCGTTCGCGGTAGCGAATGCGATCTCCGTTCCACTGACCGGTTTTTTAACGAATCGGTTCGGACAAGTCCGCTTGTTCACTACTTCCATCTTGTTATTCGTCATCTCGTCGCTACTATGCGGTATGGCGCCCAATATTGAGACGCTGATCGCTGCCCGTATTTTGCAAGGGGCGGTTGCCGGCCCAATGATCCCGTTATCCCAATCTTTACTACTGGGTAGTTACCCTCCCGCTAAAAGTTCGATGGCGCTTGCTTTATGGGGGATGACGACGCTCGTCGCACCTATTATGGGCCCGCTGCTTGGGGGCTGGATTTCAGATAACTACACTTGGCCATGGATTTTTTATATCAACATCCCAGTTGGACTTTTTGCGGCATGGACAACCTGGTCAATCTATAAAACACGGGAATCCAAAATTAAAAAACTGCCAATTGACGTGGTCGGTTTGGGTTTGCTTGTGGTCTGGGTCGGTTCTTTGCAAGTGATGTTGGACAAGGGCAAAGAACTGGACTGGTTTAACTCTGGCGAGATTATTTTGTTAGCCGTGATTGCGGCAGTTGGTCTGATCTATTTTGTGATCTGGGAGCTTGGTGAAGAGCACCCTATCGTTGATCTGTCGCTGTTTAAACGACGCAACTTTAGCGGTGGTGTGGTAGCGATTTCTGTTGGCTATGGTTTGTTCTTTGGTAGTCTGGTGATCATGCCATTATGGCTGCAAACACAGCTCAGCTACACGGCGACGGAGGCAGGCAAAGTGATGGCGCCGGTAGGTGTTTTTGCGATTATCTTGTCGCCGCTGATCGGTAAATTTTTACCAAAACTGGATGCGCGTAAAGTGGCTACTACTGCGTTTATTTTGTTCGCCGTGGTGTTTTATATGCGGGCACAATTTACGACCGATGTGGACACGATGACACTTCTGATTCCGACTTTGATTCAAGGTGCAGCGATGTCGATGTTTTTTATTCCATTGACCTCGATTATTCTGTCTGGACTAACCCCGGACAGAATCCCGGCAGCATCTGGTCTGTCCAATTTTGTCAGGATCATGTGCGGCGGCATGGGAACGTCGATCGCATCGACGATATGGGATAGCCGCACAACCTTGCATCATGCGCAGTTAACTGAACATACGGGGAGCAACTACCCTGCTTTTGTTCAAAGTGTGCAGGCATTAATGCAACAAGGCATACCAGAAACAGGGGCGTGGGCCGTGATTGACAGAACAATGTCGATACAGGCAAGCACGATGGCGGCGACGGATATTTTCTACTTATCGTCGTTTATGTTCTTATCGCTGATTGCGCTGGTATGGATCACCAAACCGAAAAAGTCATCTGCCCCCATTGATGCCGGAGGAGCACATTAAGTAAGAAATTACCTATACTCCCCCATTTTTTTATAAAAATTTCCCTGCAAGCCAGTAATTACACGGACAATAAAATATACTAGGCGGGAGTAAGTTAATTCATGGCAATGTAAGTATCGGCATCAGTAATACCGTCAGACAGTCATTAGTTACAGACTAAGTTCGGGTCTGCATTAGTCTGATCAGTGGAGTAAAGCGTATGGAGTAAGCCCCAAACGCTTTACTCCATTTTTTTGCACTAAAGCTTTTGTTAGTTTTACATCACTATTCGTATTTTTTATCTAATGTGTTTTATAATCATTTGCATATGGGCAAGAGATTCACATCATCGACTGTTCGCTAAATTTTTAGCGTCCCACTAACCGCAGTGGAACTGGTATTTTCTAATGAAAAAACCGCATCTCAGCATACAGATCGCCATTTTGCTTGGCATATTAATTGGACTGCTCGTCCCTGCCTTTATATCTGGCTGGATATTCATATGGGGCGTAGAGAGAAATGCCGCAGTAGAACAGCAAAAAAGTGATCTGCAAAGAATTACCAATATGCTAGCGCTAAATTTGCGCGACCCAGTCTGGAACAAAAATCCCTCTGCAATCCAAGATCAGGTAGAAGCCGCCATGGCAACACCTGCCATCACCAAAGTAGAAATATTTGAAGGCGACAAATCCATTTTCCGTAAAAGCTTACCGGAACGAAAAATTGGCAGCGTCGTCGTCAGCGCCCAACCAATTTTGTATCAGGGCGAAGTCTTAGGCCGTGTTGAAGTCGGTCTTGATAGCGGTTATTTAGATGCCGAGTTTTTGCGGCGCATAAGAAACTACGTCGGCAGTATCGCCCTCCAATTAATCGTTTCACTGATCATCATTTTAGTGCTGCTTTATTACCGCTTTGTACGTCCTATCCATCAACTAAGGCTAGACGCAGACCGGCTTGCACTGGGTAACTTTGCGACACCGATCCGGCCTTACCGCGATGATGAGCTTGGCAGCCTGGCCGACAGACTGGAAGTTACCCGCAACACACTTAACCAGCTACTGGCTGAATTAGCGGATAAAAATAAGCAATTACAAGCCGACCTGATTGAGAGAGAAAGAAACGAGCAAATCATCCGGGATCTGAATGATTCACTTGAACGCAAAGTGGAAGCCCGTACGGTAGAGCTAAATCAATCGCAAAATGAGTTAATCAGATCAGAAAAACTCGCCGCACTAGGATCGCTGGTCGCTGGAGTCGCGCATGAACTCAATACTCCAATTGGCAATGCGCTTCTGGTATCGACCTCGTTCCTAGATAGAAGTAAAAACTTCTCTGCTAATTATCAGGCCGGATTATTGAAACGCTCAATCTTAGAAGACTATACCAACGCGTCGGTTGAAGCAGGCCAATTAATTATTCAAAATCTCAATAATGCAGCCGAACTCATCAGTAGCTTCAAACAGGTTGCGGTTGACCAGTCAAGTGACAAACGACGTACCTTTAACCTTAAATCAGTCATCAACGAGGTACTGGCAACGCTTCATCATTTACTTAAAAAAACACCGCATAAAATTAATACCGCCCTGGAAGACGACATCATGATGGACAGTTATCCAGGCGCGATTGGGCAAATGATTACTAATTTCTTTAATAATTCACTAGCGCATGGATTTGATTCCGAGCATCTCGGCATCATTAGTATTTATGTTAAAAAATTACCTTTGGGTCAAATTGAATTTGTCTTTATGGATAACGGCAAAGGTATTTCACAAGAAAATATTAATCGGATTTTCGACCCCTTCTTCACTACAAAACTGGGGCAAGGCGGCAGTGGTCTTGGTCTGAATATTGTCTACAACATCGCCAATGACGTGCTTGGCGGAACCATCTTAGTGGACAGCAAAACAGGGCATAACTCGTATACAAAATTCATCCTCACTTTACCCATAGTCGCACCCAAAACAAATACTATTTTGACCTGAAAGGCGCGATTAAAAATTTAATCCTGAGGGCCAAGCTGCATACATGTGTCCAGATTTCAGATGCATTTTCAGACACAAATAACTTCATGCTATGACAGGTAGTGAAATATAAGATCTTGGAATTTTTATCGAAGGATTACGAATGAAACGTCAATTTTTCTATTTTTTTCTTGCCAGTTATTTTGTATCAACAGTCGGCTCAAGCGCGTACGCAACTGAAAAAGTGATTCTCTTAGGTGACGATGATTATGCACCCTACTCTTACGTAGAAAATGGTCAGTTCAAAGGGATGTATGTAGAGCTCTTGCATAAGGCGTCTGAGTTATTAAAACCAGCTTATGAGGTAGAGCTTAAACCAAGACCTTGGAAGCGAGGTTTAGCTGATCTGGAAAGCGGCGCGTCCTTTGCTTTATTCCCGCCCGGGTTTAAAAAAGAACGCATTTATATCTCCACCTACTCTGTCGTGCTTTACACGGAAACGGTCGTACTCTTTTGTAATCCGGATGTGATGGCAGTCCCAAGAAAAAAATTCCCGGACGACTTTACAGGTCTAACAATAGGCGTCAACGCTGGATTTCTTTTATCTTCCAGACTGATCGACGCAGCTAAGGCAGGCAAAATTACTTTGTCAGAGGCCAAAGGTAATGAAGCCAATATAAAAAAACTAGCAGCAAAGCGTATCGCCTGCTACGCAACTGATAGAGGCGCTGCATTTTATACGACAAAAAAATTACAAGCTGATCCGGATCTGAACAATTTCAAACTACAAGAGGCACTTGAGTTATCTGGTGAAGAAACATTTATTGGCTATAGCGTCAATAATAATCCTGCGTATAAAGCGGACTTTATTATGAAGATGAATACCGCGATTGAGACGATTAAGAAAAATGGTAGTGCTGCGAAGATTGAAAGTAGTTATTTGAAGTAGATCGTATTACTCTAAAAAAGAGGATTTTTCTATAGAAACGCTTCGTGACTTTCTGCATTTTTTCAATGACGCCTCACCTACAAAGCGACGAATCGCACTTGCAAACTTACATGCAAGATTGGACGCCGTTGAACGTTATACTAAGCCGACAGAAGAGGACGACATTCCTTTTTAAACTAGTAAAAATCACAGACCATACTCTTGGCTATACTCGAGCAGAATCATAATTAAAACTCTGCTCTAGTTGATCTGCTAATCAAGCTATTTTGACTTCTTGGTATTTTTTGTTATCACAAGCTGAGCTCCGCGTACCTCGAACCGGATCTCGTCAACAACCAATCCTTTGCTATCAACAAGCTGCAATAGATGTTTGCCCGGCCATGGCATCCAGTCAATTTGTGCCAGTTGGCCTGACTGGGATTTTGTTTTGCCGGGATTGTTCAAACTTCGTCCATCTAACATCCATCCACCCTGCTGTAATCCCTGCGCAGCAAATCGTATGCGTTGCCGGTCTGGTGGGATATCAGGATCAAGAGCAACCAACATCCCTGCGGTGGGATAAGTGATCGATGGTCTAATTTCGTTTGATTTTGCGATGGCGATGTGGCTTTGCTCAGTCCCCTTGATAAAATACTCAATCCTTGGCGCTTCTAACTGATCGTCGTAGCTGATCGACTGCATGACGACATCATCGGGAACAGTTCTGGTCAATTCTTTTTTAGCGATGCTCTTTGTGTTTGAAACCGCCCGGTTTAAATATTGCATGACCTCTTGCCAGATCGGCGCAGCACCAGTTACACCAGACACATCCCACATCGGCGCGCCGGATGCGTTGCCAACCCATACGCCTACGGTATAGCGATCAGAATAACCAATGCACCAGTTATCCCGCATGTCTTTGGATGTCCCGGTTTTTACCGCAGACCAAGAGCGGATCGACAAGGCATTTTCTAATCCAAAGGTTACAGCTCGCGCAGTGCGATCGGACAAAATATCGCTGATGATAAAGGTTGCCTCAGGCGACAATCTTGGCAGCATTACAGATTTGGGATCTTTTTCACTGGTGCGGATAGCGCTATATTTGCCCTGATTGGCTAGTGTCCGGTAAGCATTTGTTAAGGCTTGCAGACTCACATCAGCACTGCCTAACGCCAGACTGTAGCCGTAATAATCCCCCTCTTCACGCAAAGAAAATCCCAGACTCTGTAAGCGTTGAAAAAACAGTTGAGGAGTGACTGTGACCAGAGTGCGGACGGCAGGAATATTTAACGACGATGCCAAGGCAGTGCGTACGCTGACCAAACCTTTAAAATGTTTGTCGTAATTTTGAGGAATATACAAACCGGATGCGGTAGGTAAATTGATGGCTGAGTCGTCTAAGATGGATGCCGCAGTCAACCATTTTCTCTCTAAGACCAGTTCATATAAAAACGGCTTCAGGGTTGATCCGGCCTGACGTAAAGCAAGGACTCCATCTACGTGGCGGGCATCCGACAGGTTACCGCTAGAGCCAACCCATGCGAGTACATCGCCACTAGCATTATCTAGTACCAGAACTGCGCCATCTTCAATATTGCGGTCAACCAAAGCAGATAACTGGCGTGTTAGAGCATCTTTTGCGAATTGCTGGGTTCCGGCATCCAAAGTAGCGCGCAGAGAATGCATGTTAGAGTTCAATAACTTATTTGCTAAATGCTGCGCAAGATGCGGCGCTAATTGAGGTCCGTTGCTGACATTAATTAAATCGGATTTAGCCGTCAGTCGCGCAAAGTAGAGCGAAGTTTGTCCTGCCAGATTTTGACAAAATGCCGGAACACCCTGGTCTTTAAGGATATTGCAGGCACGCTCTGCCACTTTGGTATAGGTTGCATTGGGTGCGCGGAGCAAGGCTACAGCAATTGCTGCCTCCACCTGATCTAAGCCACTGGGATGCTTATCAAACATAATCCGAGATAAGGCATACACGCCAACTAATTCACCGCGGAATGGTACGAGATTTAAATATGCTTCCAGGATTTGATCTTTGCGCCAGCTGCGCTCCAGCCATTGCGCAACCAATGCCTGAGTCAATTTTTGGGTAGTGGTGCGGGCACTGGATTTACGGCGTAAATCCTCTTCGAGCAAACCTGCCAATTGCATAGTGATGGTCGATGCACCACGGGTTTTGCTATTCCACAAATTACCCCAGGCAGCGGCGGCCACGGCGTTCCAATCTACACCGCTATGCTGGTAAAAATGTTTATCTTCCGACGCGATTAAAGCATTTCTAATCGCTGGAGAGACATCTTCCAGCTTGACCCAAGCGAGCTTACGCTCTTTTGGATTGAGCCTTAATTGATGCACCACAACGCCATGGCGGTCTAGTAAAAAACCTTCTGACGATACAAAGTCAGTTTGCACTTCTTTAAAACTGGGCACGGCGTTAGCGACGCCTGCAGCTAAACTCAATGCACAGGCAATGGACGCGGTGCAAACGAATCTGATCCAGCGGTACTTCATCAATACCATTACTTGACTATCATGACGGGATTGGGAATTTCTCCAAACATTTCTGGGGCGTACATGGCCTCAACTCTAGTTTGTGGCAATTTAAATTCGCCAACATTATTTAGGCGAACCGTATAAGTCAATGAGAATTTTCCTTTAGGCACAAACTCGTAATAACCACGGAAAGCTTCAAAGCTGCGCTCTTCATAGGCAAGCCAGGCTGTACTCCAATTACCTGCATTGCTATTATCTACTCCAGTAGTTGCGGCAATTGCAGAGTCACGGCCTAAACCTGAACCCAGCAAACTAGCCCCTGCGGGGATGGGGTCGGAGACGACGACCCAAGTCATATCAGTCTGCGCATCGATTTCCAAATTGATACGCAGGACATCACCACGACTGTACTTACCCTTCTCTTTTTGCTCAACTGGTACGACGGTTTTGTTGATTCTATAACCGCTGCTGAATGGCGCTTTTAGGGGAATTGCAGCCAGACTTTGCAACACTATCCATGGTTTACCTTTGCCTTCGTGGCTGAGTTTTAAACCATCTGCCGGAGTTAGCGATTTGGGCGATGGCATCGCAGTAGAAGTATTGGCAGGCCAAGGCAATTGCAAATTACCGCTACCAGTTGCAGTTCCAACCATAGGCCAATTAAAACTTTGCACAGCGCCTTGCTGCAAGCTTGCTTTAGTTATACCGGAAACCTTTTCAGTCTCAAACTTGTTGGCAAATTTTTCTAACGCTAATGAACCCCAAACGTTAGCGGTAGTCGTCATCCAGCGGCCTCGAGTTTGCCGCTGAATGGCTCCTGTCATCAACTTCGGCATATCATCACGCCATGCAGGATTATCCAGCATGACTAAAATAAGTCGGGTTGCATTGCTGTCGCCATTGCTCATTAACCACCACCAATAATCATCTGCCTCGGTCGAGAAACCTAGACGAGTGCCTTGGTAATTCAGCCGTGACCGCAGCACTTGGTCCGCCTCTTTAAGATAGGCCTCACGCTTGGGTAAATTAGCGGTTCTCTGCAAAATTGACAGCCAGTCAATAATGGCGGAGGTTGGCCATAGATTCGGCGCGATTTGAATTGAACCCAGCATCCGAGGCTGCACTTGACCATAACGAGACATTGCCTCTAGCGCGGCGATTTTACGGATATCCAGGTCCTTTTTCGGTGACCAGAAATCGCGTGTTATTTTGCCTTCGACAAACGCACTCAAGCCTTGCAACATCTTGTCGCGACTGGCATCCGGTACAGCAAATCCAGCCTCGTTGGTTGCAGCCAAGATATACGCAGTCAAACTATCGCTGCCATGCCTTTGGCTGCTGTCGCCCGGAGGGTAATAATATGCCAAACCATCGGCGTCCAAATAGCTAGGTAAATCAGCCGTTATCTTTTGCCACATCGCGGCATCACGCAAGCCGATAGCGCGTGATGTCTTTTGCTCAAGGCAGGAGTAAGGATATTCGCTGAAATAACGACGTAAGCTCTCGTTACCACCAGCCAGACTAGGGATTAAAGAAATCGCCAGACCACCTCGCCCAGGCAAGCTGTCGGCAGGCTGACTAACCGCCATCGTCATGGGTGCCTCTAACTGGAACAAACTAGCCTGCTGCACCGTAACAGGCACTGCAGCAATCACACGCTGGCTAATCTTCAGTGCGTCCTTCACGCCTTGCACTCCTGCTGCTGGGATTTCTTGCGCTTTAATATCCCAAGTCAACTGCTGCCTGTCGGCATTAGAGAAGGAAGATGGACTTAAATTATTGGGCGAAGCTGGCACCACCACATTCCAATTTACCTCTCTCGATTCACCTGCTGGTATTACGATATTTTGCTTGCTCAGCTCTGACGACAAGCCTGTGACATTCGCCATCACTTCGACTTTCATCGACCGAGTCGTTGTATTACGAACCGTCAGCATTACTACAAATTGATCCCCTTCCCGCACCAACGGAGGTAAACCAGAAATCAACTGCAAATCCTGACTAGACCTGATGCTGACAGAACCGGTGCCAAAAAGATCAGCCCCACTTTGCGCAATTGCGACGATCTTAAAGCTGGTTAGTGCATCATTTAAGGGCACGTCAATTTGCGCCCGACCGTTTGCATCTAGGATGATAGAGGGCTTCCAGAGCAGCAATGTATCGAATAATTCACGCGTCGATGATTTGCCCCCACCACCGCCCGCAGCAACGGCTTTACGACCGTAATGACGTTTGCCTATCACTTGCATTTGTGCAGTCGCAGTCTCGACACCATATCCTCGTCGTTGTAACAAGGCTCCCAAAACATCCCAAGAAGTATTTGGCTGAAGCTCTAACAAAGCCTCATCAACAGCAGCCAATGCGACTTCAGCGCCGGCGGCCGGCTTGCCGTCTGGCCGTATTACCTGCACGGTGACTTTGGAGGTAGTGCGAATCGGATATACCGATTTATCACTGGTTACGGTTACCGCCAGTTGATGCGCGGCAGTGCCAACAGAAATTTCGGCAATTCCATACTTGTAGGCTGGTTTTGCCAGATCGACAGTCGCGCCGGGATTTTGATATTCGCGGAATTCACTCCACCAGTTCAGTGGCTCTTTCCAACCCCAGGTAAAGAAGGAATACCAAGGAACTTCACGCATCCGTCCACGAACAGCCAACACAGATACGAAAATATTAGGCCCATAGCTCGCCTTGATCGGGACGGTAATACTTGGATCGCGTCCGTTCAATTGCACCACCATTGTATCGATTACACCTTCACGCTCAACCGCAACCAATGCGGTTGCATAACGGAACGGCATACGGATTTGGAATTTAGCGATATCGCCTGGCTGATACTGCTTTTTCTCAGGTAAGACATCCATACGGTCCTGATTTTCGCCATCGAACCAAATTTCATTTTGATTCGCGACCCAGACAGAAGTTTTCGCTAAGGCGCTCTTGCCGTTGTCGTCTTTAGCGTTGGCGGTTATCTCTACATTGCCGGATTCTTTAATTTCTACATCGCATAGGAACAAGCCACGCGCATCCGACTTACCAGAACATAGCTCGCCTAAATCCTTGGTTGTCTCAGAGTTTTCATAGGCATAGAATCCGCCGACCATGCGCTTGCGGTGAGAATTACTTTGTTTCGATAATCCTGTTAGTGCCACAGCGACGCCCGCTTGCGGTTTGCCATTGGTATCTAGCGTGATAGTGCTTAGTGTGACTTTCTTTTTAACTGAGACCCAACCACCGGCTTTAATCCCGACAATCACGGCAGAAGGCCATAGGGTCGTCACAGCAGATATGGTTTGTATTTCACCGTTAGGATCTGCGTAGGTCATTTCCGATAATAATTCTTGCGGCTTAGTAATCGCAGGTAGATTTTTTATAACCGTTTTACCACTACCATTTTTATCTAGACTCACGGGCAATTTGTTGGCAACGATTTTTTGCTCATCATCGGCTTCGTAGCCAGCATTAAACGCATATCCATCGTACGCGGGGAAATTTAAATTTTTATTTCTTAGTAAACTACTGATCTCAACGGGCAGACCTGAAGCACCGCCGCCATTAAGATAATTTAGCTGCACATCAAGAGCTAATTCTTTCGGTGCAATTTGCGCGGCTTTGGGTGGAGTAATACGCCCCTGTAGTAAAGGCAGACGGAATTCTTCTACCCTAAAGCTACCGCTGTTGTAAGTGTTACGACCGTAGCGGTCTTCACCATCGGATTCGTTATCAGCATCGTTATTAGTGGTGTCATTGTTCGCCTCAGTTATCTTCGATGTGCCCTGATCCAGCACAATATTGTAGGTTCCTAGTTTAGCTTGCTTTGGAATCGCAAAAGTTGTTTCAGCCGTATTCTGTCCGCGCCATACCAGCGGAAACTGGAATTCCTGATTGCTTCCTTGGTGGATAATACGAACGCGAGTAGGTAATAAACTTGCTTTCTGAAAACCGAATCCATGCATATTTTCAATACGGATCACATGCTTCATTGAGGCAGTTTCACCCGCTCGAAATAAGCTACGGTCTAGAATAGTGTGAGCTCTGACCGTCGCGACTTTGCTCGTATCCGTTGGCAAATTGAAGCGATATGATTCAATACCGCTGTTCCAGGAAGATAAAGCGAACGCCATATCCTTGCGCCCTTTTTCATCGGTCTTACGAGCACTGACAAAAAATCCATTAATTTTGCCCTTGCTGACGTCCGTGTTGTCTTCGCTGTAGCGACAAGGATTATCCAATGCTGTCGGTATCATGGCGATACCGCTGGCGTTACTCACGCCGCGCCAAACTTCTTTACCTGTACAGTCAGATACACGGATATCTGCATTGCCTACAGGCTTAGCCGAGTCTAAAGTCGTTACCCAGACTGCGCCGTTTTCACGACCTAATTTAATGTGTACTGCCATATTGGTGACCAAGGCACTGGTACGCACGAACATCGGAACAGGTTTGCCCAATAAGGCACTACCTAGTTTTTGAGATTCCAGTTCCAGCACATAAAAGCCCGGATCTTTGAGTGGAATACCAATCACCTCAAATGGCCTGAATGCAATCGCTGTTGCATCTTTGTCTTCAGGTGAACTAGGCAAATCGAGTTTGCGCACGCCAGCTTCTTTAGCAAGTAAACCGATACTGCGAGTCTCGACGGACTTATTTGCAATCTGGATGCTGCTCTCGTGATAGCGATTAAGTCGTTGTATCCAGTTGATGATGCCAGCATCATCATCGACTTTTAAGTTCGCAAGCGTGCCCGGTGACTGCTTACCGTCGGTACTGCGGGCAATCAAATTTTTTTCTACGTTACGCAAGGTGACTGGCAAGGTTGCATCCGCGTTCAGTTCAACAATACCAAACGGAGCAGCAGGAAATTTTGCCAGCGGTGGATAATCGGCGGTAGAAAACTTCAGAGGAAATTGTGTAGCATTGCCTAAACTACGACCACTATCGTCTTGTAGTTTACTCGGCAACTCCAGTGTGTATTCTGTCTTTTCGGCGAACGGTGGGACGAACTCAACCCGTTGTACGGTTTCTTCTTTTTCATCACGTTTAAACGTCGGCTTGCTACTACCTTTTGCAGTTTTTAAAACAATCTGTTCTGCGAGTTTCCGACTGATTGGCGTATTAAAATTTAATGCTACTGCCTGTATCGGCGTGCAAGCCGCTTTGGCGTTCTCGCGCTCGCAGGTAAAGCTAGCAGTAAATGCCTGACGTGCTTTAAATTTATACGATTGCGCCTGACTATTTGGCACACCTGATGGCGTCACAATTCCCTTATCCCAGACCAGACGCACAGCCGCCGCATTAGGAAAACGCTGCTGACATTGCACAATACTGATACGGCTAGCGGTATTCTCGTCGGTTGAGCTGTATTGTTTTAGTAATTCAGTACGGGCAGCACCTTCAATAAACCGTACCGGAACCCGCTCATGCACACCTTCAATTTCGCAATAAGTGTGTTGCAAAATACTGGCGCTGGTGGCGATACCATTCTGGAACAGAATAAATGCCTGCTCCTCATCAATAGACTCGCCTTGATAAGGGCGAACACTGACGATTGCCGGACCGCCAGTGGAGAATTGGAAGGTGCTTTTGCCTGTGATCGCTGCGCCGGTAACTGTCTTAAAATTAGCTTTTAACTGAGCACTGCATAACGTACCCGGCGGCAAGTCAGCGGTAAAATCATAGACCCAGTTTTTATCATCTGCCCACCGACCTGAGCCTGCTTGGGTACATTTAATATCCAAAGGAGCCGCCGCTTTAGGGTCTCCAAAGGCAATTACTGCTTCAGAAAATGTGGCTCTGATCTGTCGAACCTGAGCCACTTCACCTTGTGGTGAAAATCGAGTAATGCTGGCAGCATTCGCTTCGATAATGTTGAGGATAGAACCAAGAAAAAATACACATAACATTATCAAGCGATGCAGAACAGTCATTTTTATCTCCATTCACCGCGTAAAGATTGCACTTTATCTTGCAATAATTGTGGTGTTACTTCTGACGCTTGTAAAGCCTCACCCACTGCAAGTTCCAGATGTGAGAAAGGTCCGCGGCTGAAAGAACGCTCAAACGGGTTGCCTTTATCTCTCGACAAAAAGCTACCCCAGAGACCACGCAGCGCCATTGGGAATACAGGCACTGGAGAGCGTTCTAGTATTTTCATAATACCGCCCTTAAACTCATTCATATCACCAGTGGTCGTCAATTTACCTTCTGGGAAAATACAAACCAGTTCACCTTCATGCAAGGCTTTAGCGATATCAATATAAGCTTTCTCCATGAGCCATGGATCTTCTTTAGCAGGTGCAATAGGAATAGCTTTTGCCGTTTTAAAAACCCAGGACAAAAATGGAATCTTGAAAATCCGGTGATCCATGACAAAACGAATCGGTCGCGGGCTGGAGGCCATAATCACGATGGCATCCATATAACTAACATGATTACAAACTAAAACTGCTGCGCCCTCAACCTGAATACGATTAGTATTTACTCCCTTAACGCGGTGAATAGTGTGGATTAGTAACCATGCGATAAATCGCATTAAAAATTCTGGTACTAAACTAAAAATATACAAGGCTACAACCGCATTCAAAATCGCGGTTGCCATAAAAATTTGTGGGATAGTAAATCCCCGACTCAGCATTAAAGTCGCACTCAATGCGGCCACCACCATGAACAAAGCATTCATGATATTCATACCTGCGATGGTACGGGATAAATGTTTTGGATCGCATCGGGTTTGTATCAGCGCGAATAATGGCACGATGTATAGACCACCGAACAAGCCGATCATCACGATATCAAATACGATACGCAAGCTTCCAACTTGATGAAAAAATCCCATTGCGTCAATTGTCGGTGCCACAGCACCTGCATTAATTGCAGTCAAGGCGTGTGTATAAGCGACGCTAGACAAATACAAATCAAAGCCAAATACAGATAAGCCAATTGCACCAAACGGCACCAAGCCAATCTCCACTTTATGACCAGACAAACGTTCACATAAAAGCGAGCCGGCACCAATTCCAAATGAGAAAATAGTTAGTAGTAAAACGAATACGCTATGATCGCCATGCAAATAATCTTTGGCATACAAAGGGAACTGCGCCAAAATTATGGCGCCATAAAACCAAAACCAAGAATTACCCAGCAACGATAAAAATACGGGGCGATTCTGCTTGGTAAACCGGATATTACGGACAGTCTCTGTTGCAGCATTCCAATTGATTTTTAACTCAGGCTCCGGCGCTGGGGAATTAGGAATCCGCAGACTAGTCAGCCAACCAATGATGGCGATCACGATGGTACCGCCAGCAACTAGTTCTATTCCCCAAGGTTTATGTACGACCAGCATCGCACCAAGAACTTCGCCCAATAAAATACCGACAAACGTACCCATCTCAATCACACCATTACCACCGACCAGTTCCTCGGATTTAAGGTGCTGTGGCAAGTACGCATATTTCACCGGACCGAAAAGGGTTGAGTGAATTCCCATACCGGCAACAGCGGCTATTAATAACCACAAGGTATGCGTCATCCAGCCCGTTGCTGCAATACACATGATTACAATTTCTAGCAATTTGACTTTGCGGGCTAATCCCGCTTTTTCAAATTTATCTGCTAACTGGCCAGATGTTGCTGAAAACAAGACAAACGGTAAAATAAACAGTCCCGGGATCAAATTATTCAACAAGCCGATATCGAGCTTAGTCCAAGACAAAGCGTCGTACGTCAGTATCGTCAGCAAGGCGGTTTTAAAGACGTTGTCATTGAATGCACCCAGGAATTGCGTCCAGAAGAATGGGGCAAAACGACGCTGCGTGAGCAGGGCAAACTGGCTTTGTTGGCTCATGGGCGGATATTCCGATTAAATGTAACTGGAGAATTAAAGATGAATATGCTCAGATTGACCGAGACGAGGAGCAAGGAACGAGGCTTAAAACGAGACATCAAAAATAGTTAAGCCGATCAAAACATATTTGACGTAATTATAATTTAGACATCCAAAACAAATTCAAAATTTGTATGTTTTAATTAATTTATTGCTGAAAAAAGAGAATCGCATCACGAACAGGCAATATTTTGCATCCAGCATTTGTTGCTTCGGTTAAGGCGTAACGCAATTGTGCTGGTGATGTACCCCAAGGTCCCGGCTCCTCGTCTACCTCATGCGAATAAAAAATCAGCCATCCGCCATGTTGAGCCGTTTGCTGTATCAGTTCTTTAATTAATTCAAGACTAGTTTTTTGTTCGTAAAGTGCTTGGGCACGCAAGGCAGCCAAATCAGCGCGCCCTATCTGGGTGCCGCCACCGGTAATTCTGTTATAGGCAAAACGACGAGATGCTAAACGTTTACTGGCTAAATCATAGGCACCAAATGGGAACGCAAAGCCACTATTGTTGATATCGTTTTCTTTAAAGAAATCCTGATTTTTCTCCCAATCCTTATTTAACTCCGCAGCACCGTCAAGAGTGCAATTGGTATGCGAAAAAGTGTGGCAAGCAATCTCATGACCATCAGCATCTAGCGCTTGTAATTCTGCGACACTATGGCAGGTTCGTCCTTGCTCCTGACCATCGGTGAGTCCGCCACAGACATAAAAACTACCACGAGCATCAAACTCTTCCAGCAATGCTTTGCCGACAGTACAAGCGCTGGCAGGTACGTCATCAAAAGAGAAACTGACTACGCCCTGCCCCTGCTTTAGTGGCATCCAGGCACAACTAATATAGTTAGATAAACGACGACTGATTTTATCGAGAAGTTTCATTGATGATCTTACCCAGAGTTATTTATGCAGTTTATTTGATTTCAACGATGACAGTTCTCATCAAACAATATTCATCAAGATTTGGACTTGCGAAAATTTGTCCAAAATATTTATTATCGTAATGCATCGGTATTATTCAGTGAATGCTGATACCGTGACAATCCCATTTTAGCGGTGCTACCAGGAAAATTTTCATAGCTATATTCAAGACCTATCATAATCACGCCCTGTTTTAGTCCGGGCAAATTGGCGTCTCTCTCCACTTTTTCATAAAAACTATCTAACATTAATCGAACACCACGCTGCAATTGATAATTGATACCGAAGCCAGCGCGAGTCAGCTTTTCTTTACGAGAAACTGAGTCTTGAATTTCGGCCAATCTTGGGACTAATTTTTGATCACTATTTTGCGCTAATCCCATCAAATGAAATTGCGTTTTATCCGACATATTCCATTGCGCATCCAGGCGTAAGCCTTTTGTGACGACATATAAAATAGAAGGATCAACGATGGCAAACGGACGATCAAAAATTTGTGCGTCTAAACGTAATTTGGGTGAATAGAAATACGTCCCACGCACCAGAGTTGATACCAAATTGGTATTTAAATCACTAAGACTATCGTAACGTCGCCGTATCAGGCCTAAATGCGTGCTGACGGCCGTCTTGACGCTGTACTTCCACTCGGCCTCAATATAGGTTTCGGTCTCTCGATAACGCTGATCGAGATCAGCAATTTGCTGTGGATTACGATTGGGATAATCGGTGTCAGAAAACCGGACTCCAAGCTCTAAGTTTGATCCGGTTGGCGAGTAATACTTTAAACCAGCCTGCTGTCCATTTTGGTGAAAATTATATAGCTGATTGACGTCCAGATCGTAATGCAAGTTAGAGCGATCCAACTTCACAGGAACAGACAATTCATCCGTAATTTTTAGTGTAAGTTCAGCACCGGTTTGAGAAAAATGAGAAATGTCTTTTGCCGTCAACGAGCCATTAATATATTGAAATAAGCGATCTTCTTTTCCAGCGGTAACGCGCCCCGTAAGAATATTACCAATCGCGTATTCAAAGCTGGCGTCACCCGCTTTTTCCTGATGATCCAGATCTTGATAAGTTTGATATTGTCGCGTACCCAAACTGCCGGTCAAGATCAAACGTGTCCTGTCTGACAGGATGGGAATAATCGCTCCGGCTCGCACATCCAGTGCTTTGACTTTATCTGAAGTACTGGTATTGCCATTTTGCGCCGCGGCTGCATCACCATCGTAAAAACGCAAAGGATTACTATCGCTGGTCAGTGATGTTGCTAACTGCAAAGCTAATTCGGTGGTAGCAAAAGCTGGTGCAGTCAATAAAGAGGCAGACAAGGCTACGCCTAGCAACAAAGGCGAAGAATGAGATGTACGCTCAAGCAATTTGAGGCCACTTAATTTACGCCGAGCTAATTTACGTCCAACCAAGACATGGCCAAAACTATGCTCAGTTTTTTGTAAATAAGGTGAAAGCTGCGCAGTCAAATTCATCACATTGGTCACATCAATCCCATCAAGCGGGCAGCAATCCGTTTTCTGATAAACGCAATACTCGATCGCAGCGTTTCGCCAACTCAGCATCATGCGTTACGATTACAAAGGCCGTACCTAAAGTGCGCGATAGCTCCAGCATTAATTCAAATATTTGTTGCGCGGTCGCCCTGTCTAAATTGCCGGTAGGCTCATCCGCTAATACGCAGGCTGGCTGTGTCACCAAAGCCCGCGCCAAAGCAACGCGTTGCCGCTCACCGCCAGACAATTCACCGGGTACGTGGCTGACGCGATGATCCAAACCAACTCGCGCTAAAATTGCTCTCGCAGTAGCCTGCGCCTCATTGCGATTAACCCGACGTATCAACAAAGGCATTGCCACATTATCCAAGGCAGAAAACTCAGGTAATAAATGGTGGAACTGGTACACAAAACCCAAAGCAGCGTTACGTAAATCGCCTCTGGTAGTTTCGTTTAAAGTGGCGAAATCTTTGCCTTGCAAAGTAACGCTACCCGTCGTCGGTGCATCTAAGCCACCCAACAAATGCAACAAGGTTGATTTGCCGGAACCAGATGCGCCAATGATGGCAACTCGCTCGCCTTTATTGACTTTAAAATCAATATTACCAAGCACTTTGACTGAGTAAGTGCCTTGAGTAAAAGTCTTCCCTAAGCCGCTGCAAGACAGGACCAATTGGTCAGTAACATGATCATTCATAGCGCAATGCCTCCGCTGGTTTCACGCGGGCACCACGCCAGCTTGGATAAATCGTTGCAACAAAAGCTAATACGACTGCAACACTGCCAATGGTCCAGACATCTTTCCATTGCAAATCAGAAGGTAAAGTGCTGATCACATACACTTCTTTGGACAAAAACTGCACACCTAAAACATGCTCAATAAACGGCACAATAATATCGATATTTAATGCGACTACTATGCCAGAGCCGACGCCAATCGCGGTGCCCAGTAAGCCAACCAGAGCACCTTGAATCATAAAAATTTTCATGATCGACCAAGGCGACGCGCCCAAGGTTCGCAGAATCGCAATATCCGCTTGCTTGTCTGTCACGGTCATCACCAAGGTTGATACCAGATTGAAAGCTGCTACTGCGATGATCAGCGTCAAAATGATAAACATCATGGTTTTTTCTGTTTTTACCGCAGCAAAATAATTACGATTTTGTTGCGACCAGTCGCGTATATACAAATCACCAGACAATGTTTTTGATAACTCCACCGCGACTTGCGGTGCTTTCAACATATCGACAATACGCAGGCGTAAACCAGACGGTGCCGATAGTCGGAAAAACTTCTCAGCATCGTCCATCTGAATAAATGCCATGCCAGAGTCGTATTCAAAATGTCCTGCTTCAAAAATACCGACTACGGTAAATGCTTTAAGACGCGGCACCATACCTGCTGGTGTAATCTGGCCTTCCGGCGCTCCGGCTAACGTGACTTTTTCACCGACTTGCACATGTAAACTGCGAGCTAATTCAATCCCTAGCACAATGCCAAAACCACCTGGCTTCAAATCGGTAAATTTGCCGTACTTCATTTTGCTGGTGACGTCAGATACCTTCGACTCTTCTTCTGGCAACACGCCACGCAAAACCACGCCGCGCATTATATCGCCGCCAATAATCATGGCCTGCGCATCGACATAAGGCGCAGTCCCTGTGACCGAGGGATTTTTTTGTGCTTGCAATGCGGTAGTTTTCCAATCTGGCAAAGTACCAGTGGCATCAAACACCTCAATATGCGCCAACACCGACAACATACGGTCACGCACTTCTTTTTGGAAGCCATTCATCACCGATAACACGACAATTAATGCTGCGACACCTAAGGCAATGCCGGCCATAGAAATCATTGAGATAAACGAGATAAAACTGTTACGGCCACTACGTCGTCCAGCGCGGGTATAACGCAGGCCGACCAGCCATTCAAAAGGGTAATTTTTCACTATAGAACTTGATCCAGAATAGATAATTTAATTAGGGCTTACACAAAATTGTCGCGCTAAGGAGTTTTGACGGCGATTTTGCATAGTCTTAAAAGTAATGTTTTTAGTCAGCGAGCATCTTGCCATACAATGTCGTTATGAGCTATTTAGAAATGATACTGCCGTTTGCCATCCCTCCCGCCCCGCTTGCCAAAGACCTGCTACGCGAGCTACGTGTACCAGCATTAAGCTGCTTAATTGGCAAAGCTAAACCCGACACTCCCCATCACTTTGAAGACTTTGCAAGACAATTACCGCATGAATCCTTGCTTGCAGGGCATTTTAGCCCTGGGGGCGGCAGAATCATTGGACCTCCTTTTTCAAACTCTGTAGGTTTAGAATCAGCCATCAAGAGCAGTCCCGCTAATACGCACAACAAAATGCAAGTGCTTGGCGTCCAGCCGGTAGATACTGATATGACCGGTACGAGCGCAGTTTGGTTCACGCTGCAACCTGTTCATATCCATATTGCACGCGACCATCTGGTACTTACAGACCAACGCCGCTTGACATTGACGGAGCGTGAGTCGCGCGCCCTGTTTGCCGAGGCAAAAATCATTTGTGACGAACTGGGTAAAACTTTAGTGTATGGCGACACACTTCACTGGTTTTTACGCGCCGATGATTGGCAAGGCCTGCAAACAGCCACGCCAGATGCGGCTTGCGGCCACAATATCGATATCTGGATGCCCAAAGGTGAGCAAGCACGCCCATGGCGCAAGCTTCAAAATGAAATTCAGATGCAATGGTTTAGTCACACCATCAACCAAGAACGGGAGACGCAAGGTTTAAAGCCCGTCAACTCAGCTTGGCTGTCCGGCGGTAGCACGCAATTAATGGACATGCCGGATATCCAAAAAGTGACTGAATTTAAACAAATCGATCTGGCGTCAAAACGACCCGTTTTAATCGATGCACTGTTAGAGCCTGCGCTGAATAACGACTGGGCAAGCTGGCTGGAGCGCATGCAGTTGCTGGAGGAGCACTGCTTTGCGCCTGCACTGGCAGCTTTACGCGACCAACAAATTAACCAACTCAATCTGATCGTCACCGATGCCAACACGCTAGCACAATTTAGTTTAACGCCCTGGTCGCTCCGTCAATTCTGGCGCAAACCGACATTGCATCCTTTATTCTCGCTACCAGCACAAAAAATATCCAACTAACATGACACGTATCAGCACCCGCCCTTACTCTTTCCGCGATTCAGAAATGCTGCGCCAAAGCGGCATCCATCCGGTATTGGCGCGCTTATATGCCGCGCGTGGCGTGAAAGACGTCGCCGAATTACGTAGCGAATTACCGCAATTGATCGCACCGACTCAATTGCTGCATGTTCAGCAAGCGGCGGTGTATTTAGCCGACGCAATCGCCGCTGGCAAAAAAATGTGTATCGTCGCCGACTACGATTGTGACGGTGCAACGGCCTGTGCAGTGGGCTTGCGCGGCCTGCGCATGATGGGTGCAACGGTCGATTACATCGTACCGGATAGACAAATCCACGGTTATGGATTAACGCCGGAAATCGTCGCATTAACCAAGCAAGAAAAATCGCCAGATATTATTGTCACCGTCGATAACGGCATTGCCAGTATTGACGGTGTCGCTGCTGCCAACGCCCTGGGTATGGCGGTGGTCGTGACCGATCACCATCTTCCAGCAGATACCCTGCCAGACGCTGCGGTGATTGTGAATCCCAACCAGCCAGGCTGCGGCTTCCCGAGCAAAAATATGGCTGGTGTTGGCGTGATGTTTTATACCTTGCTGGCCTTGCGTGCAGAGTTACGCCAACGTGGCGTGTTTGATCAGCAGCAGCAACCCAAGCTTGATACCTTACTGGATTTGGTCGCCTTAGGCACAGTCGCCGACGTCGTCAAGCTGGATGCGAATAACCGTATTCTGGTCGCGCAAGGAATCAAACGCATGCGTGCAGGTCGTATGCATACAGGTATTGCCGCCCTGTTCCGCGTCGCAGGGCGAGAGCCGCATCAGGCCAGTCCATTCGATCTGGGTTTTGCCGTGGGTCCCAGAATCAACGCAGCGGGTCGCTTGTCCGACATGTCGCTGGGCATAGAGTGTTTAACCACCGATGACGAAGGTCGCGCCTGGCACATTGCGCAAGAACTCAATTCCATCAATGCCGATCGCAAAGATATCGAACGCGAGATGCAAGATGTGGCCTTGCTGCATCTGGATGATTTTCAACCCTCCGCGAGTAATACCATCACCGTATTTGACGAGAGCTGGCACCAGGGCGTGATCGGGATTGTCGCCTCGCGGCTCAAAGATAAATTCTATCGTCCTACCATTACCTTTGCGCCCGGCGATGAGGGTTTGATCAAAGGGTCTGGCCGCTCCATCCCCGGCTTCCATATGCGCGATGCGCTGGATCTGGTGTCTAAACATGTACCCGACCTGATTTTAAAATTCGGCGGACATGCGATGGCAGCAGGATTGACATTGAAGGCAGAAAACTTTCCTGCCTTTCAGGCGGCGTTTGAAGCTGTCGCGCAAAGCTGGCTGAAAGCCGATCAGTTAGAGAGGATTATCGAAACCGATGGTCCTTTAGAAGATGCATATTTCAGCACGGACTTTATTAGCCTGATGGATGGACAAGTCTGGGGACAAGGCTTTGCGCCGCCGATATTTTGTGATGACTTCAAGCTGATTTCACAACGGATTCTGAAAGAACGCCATCTGAAAATGGAACTGGAAAAAAATGGCAAACGCTACGATGCCATCTGGTTTGGTCACACCGATCATCTTCCAGAGCGTGTAAATGTCGCCTTCAGGCTGGATGCGAATACCTACAATGGCGTGACGCGGGTGCAATTGCTGGTGGAGCATGTCGAGTAAGCAAAGCTCAGCCGAAGCTGAATCAACTATGCTAAATCAAGCTCTGCCGCTGAGGGAAAGCTTTTGACCAGTGCAAAATCTCAACACTGGCGCGAAGCCCATTGATCCAAAAAGGATCCATCAGAATCAGTGCCTCAATCTCGGCTTTGCTTTCCGCTTCGACAATCCACAAGCCGCCCAGCGCAGCATCGCCGGGCTGATGACGCAATGAACCGCCAACCAAGATGCGCTCTTTGTGCTGATCCAGCCAAGCAATATGCGCCCCGAGATACTGCTGGCGCACAGCCAGACTGCCTTGTTTATCTAAAAAATATACGGCAAAAAGCGTCATATTGCTTCCAGTAAATTTAAGATACTTTAAAACCTGGCATTTAATATACTCCCATCCAGTAAATTAAAGTCGTCCAATCAATAATTGGACAATGAAGCATATTTTATAAAAATAAAGGGGAGTATATTCAATATTCAATTAAAAATGCCTGACGCACCGATTTTATATTGCATCAGATAACCGGTTTTTTAAATATGCTGATCCAAAATCAAGGAAGGCTCTCAGCTTTAAAGGCAGTATGCCTTGGCCCGCATGTACGAGATTAACCGGTCTGTCGGGCGACTCAAACGATTCAAGCACAATTTCCAACAAAGCCTGGCGTCTGGCCGCGGCGATCTGGTAAGACAAGACTCGCGTTACTCCAACACCCGCAACCGCGGCATCAATTGCCGCTTCTGCCGTATTGACGATCAGGCGCGAATGGATTGGCACGGTAATCTCGGACTTCCCCTGCAAAAATCGCCAGCTATGCGGGGATGTCAATACATCATACGAAACACAATCATGCTGGGTTAGTTGCTCAGGCGTCGTCGGCTTGCCTCGCTGCGCAAAGTACTCTGGACTAGCACAAACCACCGTCCTCACTGCACCAACGGGAATAGCGATCAAATCGCTGTCAGGCAATGCACCGATGCGCAACGCCACATCGATGTGGTCTTCCAATAAGTGGACATTGCGATCTGACAGCGTCAGACGCACGTCAATATCCGGGTATTTTTTTAAGAATTCGACCACCATAGGTAACACATGCAAACGTCCAAAAACAACGGGTGCAGTAATCACCAGCTCACCTTTGGGCATCGTATATTCGCCTGCGGCAATGCGTTCTGCCTGGGCTACCTCTTCCAGAATACGCCGGCAAGCGGCCACATACGATAGCCCTGCCTCAGTCAATGCCAATTGCCGGGTAGAACGCAATAGCAGACGTATTTTTAAATGCGCCTCCAGCTCACCTACTTTGCGACTAACCGTTGCCAGCGGCATAGCAAGACGACGTGCAGCACCAGAAAAACTGCCTGCATCAACCACCGCGATCAAAATCGCCATCGAATCTAATCGATCTGTCATTCACATCTCCGCAGGCATGTTCTTTTCAAACGACTTTTAAAAATCTCAAAAATTGAGATAGTTATTCCTAAATTTACCAGATTATCTTATTTAATGAAACTTGCTACAGTTCTCTTGGTCAACTCGACAAACTAATTTAAAAGGAAATCATCATGTCACTCATCCCAACTCCAGCGACGATTGAGGCAGCTCCAGCGGCGTCTCAGGCACTATTACATGCAGTTCAAAAACAACTCGGTGTCGTACCAAATTTATTCCGCTTGGTATCGAACAGCCCTATCGCTCTGGAGGCTTATCTGGGTCTGTCCGGGACGTTGGCTAAAGGTAACATTCCAGCACCGACTCGTGAGCGTATCGCACTTGCCATTGCAGAAATCAACGGCTGCGATTACTGCTTATCTGCCCATACTTACTTGGCAAAAAATCTCGCTAAATTGGATGACGAAGAAATCACTGCTAATCGCCATGCTAACTCCAGCGATGCCAAAGCTGATGCGGCATTAAAATTTGCAACAGCGGTAGCAAAAGAACGGGGTCACATCAGCGAAGCCGATTTTCAAGCCATTAAAGCTGCAGGTTATGACGACGCTCAAATGATAGAAATCGTGCTGCACGTTGCGCTGAATACTTGGACCAATTACATGAACTCGGTTGCTAAAACGGATATTGATTTTCCGGTAGTACACGCCTTGAATTCAGCCTTGAATTCGGCCACGTATTCAGTCGCATAAATTGTAGTAAGTTCATGTTTGCAGCTCGATGATGTTGATCATCACTACCTGGTCAAACTAAAACCAAAGCTAAAATTGAGCTAGCAAGCAGAACCATCGATACCGATCATTCCTCTGGAGAATTACATCATGAGTCGTCCGCCACTTCCGCCCTTCACAAAAGAAACTGCAATCCAAAAAGTACGTATGGCAGAGGACGCCTGGAACACGCGCGAACCGGCGCGCATCGCCCTTGCGTATACCGCGGATAGCCAATGGCGAAACCGGTCAGAATTTTTGCAAGGTCGAGATGCAATTGAGATATTCTTGACACGTAAATGGCAGCGGGAACTGGACTACCGGTTGATCAAAGAACTCTGGGCGCATAGCGAAAACCGGATTGCCGTTCGCTTTGCTTACGAGTGGCACGACGAGAATAATCAATGGTTCAGAAGCTATGGTAACGAGAACTGGCAATTTGATGAATTTGGTCTGATGGCGTTGCGCATTGCCAGCATCAACGACTTAGCGATTGAAGAAAAAGAGAGAAAATTTCATTGGCCATCAGGACGTCGCCCTGATGATCACCCCTCGTTGAGTGTATTAGGTCTTTAGTCAATCCGCCTCTGCTCTAAAGGAGCGCGTAATGAATAATAGTATTAAGCATGTGAGCGATATCGTTTTCACACCGGCGGTCAAGGCACTGCAAAGCCGCATGGGGTCGCGCTCGGCATATGCCAGAATGGAAAACGGATCAGGTTGGCAGTCGATAATTACCAAGGAACTGAAATTTTTTATTGAGGCGCAAGTTAGTATTTTTTTGGCAACCGCCAATGCAGAAGGTCAACCATATATTCAACATCGCGGTGGCCCTGCGGGTTTTTTACGGGTGCTAGATGAGCACACGATTGCGTTTGCTGACTTTGCGGGAAACAGGCAGTTTATTAGCCAAGGCAATCTAAGCGAAAACGCCAAAACTCAGTTGTTTCTGATCGATTACGCACAACAGCAAAGGGTAAAAATATGGGGAGAAGCGACAGTGATCGACGATGATCCAGCGCTTTTGTCGACATTGATGCCGGATGACTATAAGGCACGAGCCGAGAGGGTGATGATGTTTAAAGTAACTGCATGGGATGCAAATTGCCATCAACATATTCCTGTCCGCTACGAAGCAGCGTATGTGGATGCGGAAATTGAACGACGTGATCAACGCATTCGTCAGCTTGAAAAAGAAATCCGGCAATTACAGCCCGATCAAAATCACATATAGAAAAAACGTAACAAAATCATCAACTTAAAGATATTCAGCGCAACGTACTATTAGGTTTTCAGGTACAATCGCACGCATGAAAACCGCGCCAAAAAACCTCTTCTCCTTCCCTCGCTTCCGCCCTGATGTTGGCGGAGCCAAGGCTGCTCCTTTTTTACCGATGTCACGTGCCGAAATGGACACGCTGGGTTGGGATAGTTGTGACGTTATTTTGGTGACCGGTGACGCATACATTGATCACCCAAGTTTTGGCATGGCATTAGTGGGTCGCTTGTTGGAACAGCAGGGATTTCGCGTTGGGATTATCAGCCAGCCGGATTGGCATTCTGCCGATGATTTCCGTGTGCTAGGCAAGCCTAATTTATATTTTGGGATTACTGCGGGCAACATGGATTCGATGGTGAATCGCTATACCGCAGATCGCAAAATTCGTTCTGAAGATGCCTACACACCAGATGGCGATTCCACCAAACGGCCAGACCGCGCAGTGGTTGTGTATTCACAGCGCGTGCGTGAAGCTTTCCCCGGTGTGAATGTCGTGATTGGCAGTATTGAGGCGAGTTTGCGCCGGATTGCCCATTACGATTATTGGTCCGATAAAGTAAAACGGTCTGTTTTGCCTGACTCTAAAGCGGACATTCTGTTGTTTGGCAATGCCGAGCGCGCGCTAGTAGATTTAACCCATCGTCTTGCTGCAGGTGAATCGATTAAAGAAATTCGTGATTTGCGTGGTACCGCATTTATGGTGCCGCGCGGCTGGTTGCCATCAGATGACTGGACTGAAATCAATTCCACCCGTATCGACACACCCGGCAAAGTCGAGCCGCATCCTGATCCGTATTACATGGCGCCTGAAAACGCCTCTTCATGCGAAACCAAAATTGCAGATAAAACTGCAGAACAAGCCGCACCCAAGGACGTCGTTCAACAGCAAGCGATACGCATCATGAGTCGTGAAGAACGACAAGCGATGCTGAGGGAAAAATTGCATAAAACCGCAATCCGTTTGCCATCGTATGAATCAGTGTCAGAAGATCCTGTGATGTATGCACATGCCTCCCGTGTGTTCCATCTGGAAGCCAATCCGGGCAATGCAAAATCCTTAATCCAAGGACATGGAGAACGCGATGTCTGGCTTAATCCGCCACCGCTGCCGCTGGCAATGGATGAGATGGACGGCGTATTTGACCGTGCCTATGCACGTGCCCCTCATCCTAGTTATGGCAAGGCGCGCATTCCTGCATGGGAGATGATCCGTTTCTCCATCAACATCATGCGCGGTTGTTTTGGTGGCTGTACTTTCTGTTCGATTACAGAGCATGAAGGCCGGATTATACAAAGTCGCTCCGAGCCCTCTATCTTGCGTGAAATTGAAGAAATCCGCGATAAGACTAAGGGCTTCACCGGAACGATTTCTGACATGGGTGGACCAACTGCCAATATGTATCGCTTAGCATGCAAAGATAAAACGATAGAAGAATCCTGCCGTCGTTTATCTTGCGTGTACCCGGGCATTTGCAGCAATCTGGGAACCGATCACAGCAAACTGATTTCACTTTATCGCAAAGCGCGAGCTGTCCCTGGCATCAAAAAGGTATTGATCAGTTCCGGCTTGCGCTACGACCTGGCAGTGCGTTCGCCAGAGTACGTCAAAGAATTGGTCACACATCATGTGGGCGGCTTACTTAAAATCGCACCAGAGCACACCGAAGCCAATACTTTATCCAAAATGATGAAGCCCGGGATTGGTGCTTATGACGAATTTAAGGCGATGTTCCAAAAGTATTCAAAAGAAGCAGGCAAAGAACAATATCTGATCCCCTATTTCATCGCGGCACATCCTGGCACCACCGATGAAGATATGGTCAACCTCGCGTTGTGGCTGAAGAAAAACGACTTTAAGCTCGATCAGGTTCAGACCTTTATGCCAACGCCGATGGCGCTTGCGACGACGATGTATCACACCCGTAAAAATCCACTGAAAAAAGTGGACGAAAACTCGGAAGTAGTAGAAACCGCTCGCTCAGGCAAAATACGTAAATTCCACAAAGCACTCTTACGCTACCAAGCACCAGAGAATTGGGAAATTGTCAAAGAAGGCTTACTCCGCATGGGACGTGGCGACCTGATCGGCAGCAGCGACAGACACCTGATACCGCCGCGCGCACCCGCAGTGCCAATAAAGGATACCGGCGTCAGCAACGGCCGCCGTATCGCAGCACCAAAAATGAATACCTTTGGTCAAAAACCAGCGTTCGCAACACGAGGGGCTGGCGCGGGGATTAGTACGGTGGGCAAAATCATGCCAAAAACAGCGTCAAAAACGGCTACAAAAACAAGTACAAATATCGCATCAATAGCACGTCCGGCCTTGGCATTTCGCTCCGCCAAAACCAAACTTGCCGGCGCTAAGCCAGGACGCAAATAAGCATATGCATTACACAAATCCTCCCGAGCTTCGTTGCTACACAGTTCTGGAAGATTTTAGCAAGCCCTAAATATACTCCCCTGCAAATTTCACTAATATGCCCTCACGCCCAGTTAATCTCTGGGCAATTAATATTACTACCAAGGAGTATATCTATTGATCATTCTTAGGCGCATATACCAACTGTTTAAAAAAATTTTGCACGACGTTCAGTTCACGAGTACGGGTAAACGCAGGCAAGCTCTGCCAGATTCGTTTGCCATAGGGCTTAGAAATCAGACGCGGATCGCACAACATCAATACGCCTTTATCCGTCTCGTCCCGAATCAGTCGGCCTGCGCCCTGCTTCAGATTAATGATCGCCTCGGGCAGTTGATGATGCACAAAACCGTTCAAGCCTTTCTTCTCCATAGCCTCAATACGCGCCGCCAACACCGGATCATCCGGTGGAGAAAACGGTAGTTTGTCGATCACGACCAGCGACAAAGCATCGCCACGCACATCAACGCCCTCCCAAAAACTTTGACTTCCTATCAGTACCCCATTTCCAGCTGCGCGGAACCGGTCTAACAATTCAGTACGTCCGGCATCACCTTGGACAAATAAGGGGAAAGGCAAATCACGTTGTTGAAATTCTTCCCGCAAGCGTTCAGCACAATGCTTGACTGCCTTAATCGTGGTGCACAATAAAAAGGTTTTACCGCCAGCAGCCTCGATGACAGGTAAAGCGGCATCCACAACAGCGTCGGTATATTCTCGAGAATTGGGTTGCGGCATGCCTTCTGGTACGTACAAAATCCCTTGCTCGGCATAGTTAAACGGACTAGGCCAGGTTCTTGCTGGTTCATTCCATAAGCCCATTTGTGACACAAAATGGGTAAAGTCATTTTTGACTGCCATCGTCGCCGAGGTAAAAATCCAGGTACGCGGCACCCCTTCTCGCTGTTTATTAAAAATCGGCGCTATCGATAACGGCGTCCGATGTAATTGCAAAGAAGTAGAAAACGCTTCTACCCACAGGACATAGTCGGCTTTTTCTAATTTATCCGCGACACCCGCATTAGTGGAATTGTTTTTTTGCGGCTCAGTTTCTTTCCAGTCATTGATTTTGCTGTTCAGATCAATTGCACGGACGCGGCATTGCTCCAATGTCTCGGCACGGACAGCTTGTTTTTCCAGCACAGCGATCATGTCATCCATCGCATCTTTGAGCGTTTCTAAGGCAGGAAAAAACTCACTCGACGGCGCAATTTGCGACAATGATAAGCGCACTACGTCTTGTGGAAATGCGAGGCGCAAATCGCGTGCTGCACGCTCGACCGGCCCCACCAGCTTAGCCCACTCGGCACCGTCACGGGCATGGGACAGGCCTTCTGCCAATACATCGCGACATAATTCCAAGATCTGCGAAGTAGATATCGTTTCACCAAAAAATAGCGTCGCTGTATCTGGTAATTGATGTGCTTCATCAAAAATGACCGTGTTAGCAGAAGGCAGTAACTCGGCAATGCCCGTATCTTTTAAGGCTACGTCAGCAAAAAACAAATGATGGTTAACCACCACTACATCAGCCTGCTGCGCCTCTTTACGCGCCTTCATGACAAAACAATCCTGATAGTACTGACATTCCGACCCCATGCAGGTGTCTTTAGTGGAGGTCACCAGATTCCAGACCGATGCGGTTTCTGGGACGCGCGCCAGCTCGGCTTTATCGCCGCTACTGGTGGTTTTCATAAATCGGGAAATATCGCGCAGATAACCAACATCTTCACGCGATGTGAGACGTCCATTTTGCAACGTCCGCTCTAAGTGAAAATGACACAAATAGTTGGCACGACCTTTGAGCAAAGCAATCGAGACGGGTGCTTTTAACACCTTTTTAATCATGGGAATATCTCGCAAGAACAACTGATCTTGCAAGTTTTTGGTGCCGGTAGAGACAATGACCTTACCGCCCCATAGTAAGGCCGGCGTCAAATAGGCGTAGGTTTTACCAGTACCAGTGCCAGCTTCTGCCAGCAAGGTTTTTTGACCGGAGATCGCGCTGGCAATCGCTTTTGCCATTTCGGTTTGCGCCTGACGCGGACGATATCCTTTAATCGAAGTACTTAAAGCGCCCGTCAATCCAAAAATCTGTTCAACTTCGTCGTCATGAATGCCCGGAGCATTCGTTTCTTGTGTCTGTTCAGTCAAAATAAAAGGTGCCAGTGATGTCGGTGATGACGATGTGCGTGAAGATCAAACGTGTATAAATGATAGCCCCAGAGTCGATTTCTATTTTAACTTTCGCGAGTGCAAAAAAAATAAGGTATCAAGCAGGTACATCTGGCATCATTTGCATTTTTAAAAGAGTAATATGATCCTTGAGTTGTAATTTACGTTTTTTAAGCCGACGTAATTGCAATTCGTCATGATTAATATCTTTAATCAAGGTATCAATGACGATATCTAAGTCACGATGTTCGACTTCCAGCTCGATAATGCGCTGTTGTATTTGTTCTGGATGGCTCATAGTCGTCCGGTTGCGAGTAGAATGAAGTATAATTTGGGCAACAGTATTCGTGAAAATTGTTTATCATCAATTATTACTGCTTATTACTGATTTACATTAGTTTAATCTACCAATACGTATGAGCCAATATAAGATCGAAGCTGGCACCGGACAACACATTGGTGACAGGAAAGAACAACAGGACAGAGCTGCCTTATTCGCTGCACCGCATGCCCCTGGCTATATGATGGCAGTGGTAGCTGATGGCATGGGCGGCAAGAGTGGCGGTGCGTTAGCGGCAGAACAGGTGATTCGCACTTCAAAATTTTTGTTTGATGAATTTTATCCTACTAACGACGTAAAACAATTATTAGAAAGCATCGTTAATGAAGCCCATACGATTATTAAACTTAGTGGCGTTTCATCTGAAAAAGAACCTCACAGTACATTTGTCGCGCTGGTCATTACTCCTAATAAAGAGGCAATTTGGGCATATGCTGGGGATTCTCGTTTATATCGCTTTAGTGGCCCTAACTTTGCTGAAAGAACCAAAGATCACTCCTACGTTGAACGCTTGGTTGACGAAGGGAAAATCACTGCAGAAGAAGCCAAGACCCATCGTATGTCAAATATTTTGGTCAATGTTTTAGGTTCAAGCACAACCGCCCCTTATATCGGTTTTGGACAACGTAGTGATTTAAAAACAGGTGACTCTTTTCTGATTTGCTCTGACGGGCTTTGGCATTATTTTACTGATGCAGAATTGTCCGCCGCAGTTGCAGCGAATACCCCACGTCAGGCATCTGAACTACTCATCAGAAAAGCACGTGAAAGATCAGATGGTCATGGTGATAACTGTACCTTTGCGATCGTAAAACTGGTAGAACAACCCGAAGAAGTCAAAACCTATGTAGTGCAGAAAATGCGACGTGCCGTGTAAGTTTGGTATTTGCAAACGTAATTACCTCAACAAAAAACGGTGACTTTCAATTTTGAGAGTCGCCGTTTTTTTGTTGATCAATTCTTTTTAAAGCAAACACTTTCAATCCTGAAAAGAGTGGTCTCGATTTAGCTTTTATTTTCTCGAACTTATTTCTTCATCATTATTTCTTTATACTAGCCATCAACACTTGATTGGCTTTTCTGTCGGCGTTAATTGTTTGCATATGAGGACGCTCAGAAATCATTTTGACATAATCGCGTACTGGCAAATCAGCTAAAAAATCTCGTCCATAAATCGCTTTGGTCGCCATTGATACCAAAGGAAAATGTACCGCTGCGGCACAATCGGCCATCGTAAATTCATCTCCGGCGACAAACGGAGCAAACTTAAGCATGGGTGTTAAAGCGTTGATATTACGCGTCAATTGTTTCTCAACTTTGAGCTTAACCTCATCTGACACCTTACCGCCAAAAAATGCCTCTGCATATAATTCGCGAGCGACTAGCTCAAGATGCAACTCTAAAAAAGTAATGAGCTCTTTTACTTTTGCCGCAGCAAAAACATCTTTAGGAATTAAAGGATGCGCAGGATAAGTCACTTCCAGATAGTCCAAAATATTTTGGGATTCGCACAATGAGCCTTGATCAGTCTGAATAAAAGGCACTTTACCCAATGGAGAACGAGCCAGCAACTCTGGAGAGCGATCAGTCCAGACTAAAACCTCTTCAAAAGGAATCTGCTTTTCCAGAAGTGCTAATTTGACTTTGTTGTAATAATTACTGACTGCAAACCCACATAATTTAATCATTTGTCACCTAGTTCTAGTTAGATTTTGTTTAGCTTGCTAGCAGCTACATTGCCACTCTTTGTCGTACTAAAGTAGCGGCTTCATTACTACATCTTGCAGGGTAATTTTGCATGCGACCAAATACAGTCATTTGTTCTTGTTTTGGATTATGTTTTCTTTTGGAAATCGATTGATTCAAAATTAATCGTGTGCGTGTCATTGTTTGGAATATTCGAGTCTACTGGAGTATTTTTATCTAAAGCGCTAGCATCATGTGCGCTAATCCAACCACTGCCCGTTGCGCCGCCGAGCGCCTTTGTCCTCTCTAATTCATGTGCGATCGCAATCAACAATAAAATATCACGATACACAGGCAATTCAAATCCCATGCGCTTGCCGTCTCTGTCATCAACTAATAAACTTTGCAGGAAAGGCAATATGTCATTACCACCCCACATCGAACAAATACGCTCGGTCAAATGAATAAAATCTTCTAGCTGGCGACTCTCAATAGTAGCGGGGTCAATCTCAAACTCAGGAATATTTGCATTGAAGTGGAGAATAAAACGGCTACGAAGGATATCGTATTTTTCCCTGTCATTTACAGAGCGATACAGATCTAACAAATACAGCCAAGGTACAGGAGAATCAGGATGCTCGACGTCTGCTTGTGGCTCAAGTATCTCGATGGCCCGGTGCGGATCATTGACAGAAATCCAGAACTCAGCCTCTTGCGTCACATCTGAAATTTCTTCTACTTTGACAGAGGTACCTCGAGTAGAAAAAAAGTTAAAGGTGCTGCTGTTGCTTTCTTCCAGCGTCGGTGTTCTAGTAGAAACACGCTGAGTATTCTGATCTGCGATAGGCCAAGTAGTATCTAGATTATCGGTGGGGGCTTCGAGCTTATTGAGGTGTGAATCTTTAGAATTCATCTCATAAGTTTGATAAGTAGCCACACCATTCGTGTCATAAGATGCCTGCACGCTATTCACTATTTCTTCTATATTTTTCTTAGGCTCGGCATTTTTTTGCGCGTTTTGTTCCCACCAAGAAAATTCAGCACGTTTATGCAGGCGATTAATATAAACAATCAACATACCAATGATGAGAGCGCCAGCCAGAATAAAAGCAGACAGACCAATCACCCAATTACGAGAAAAACTACTGTCTTTCATATCTTCTAGCGCTACTTTGTCGACCTGACTTTGCTTTTTTAATTGTGCGGCCTCCATTTGCAATGCCTGTATTTTTTGCTCCCTTGCCTTTAACTGTGCCTCAGATTCTACATCGGTGTTATCCCCACGCAACAATGCCGCAAAATGAGCCTGAGCAGCACGTAACTCAGCCATGTTGCTAGCGCTTTGTTGTTCTAATGGGGCAGAAGATAAACTATCGCTTAGATGTAAACCTTGTTGCGGTAAAACAATGGAATCATCAGATAACTTTAAGACGTCTTTATGTTCTTTAGCAAGTTTTTTGCTCGCTTTTGTCGATAAAGCAGGCGCTGAACGCGAAAACTCTTTACTGAAACTCGCTTCGTTTTTTGGCGAAGTACTAATTACGGGTTTGTTTTTTTTCCTCACAACTGACTGATCTTGGGTCGGCTCTTTGGAGCTTGCTGACAATGGCACTGAAGGTAAGGATATTGGCGAACTGCCCTCGGCAGCATTAAATTGCGGAGGGTCGAGCAACACCATGTATTCACGATGTAGCTGTACCTCACAAGCGACATCTACCGTTATCTTGATGGCAGGTTCTGATAAGCCCTTGCGAGAAATAATTTGAACCAACTTATTGGAGCCAACCTGGTTCAGCGAAGTAGTCGCTGCCGCTAAAAATCCACCATCGGCTGAGTCAATTTTAGCTGTAATGCAGGATTGATTAATGTTGCTGTCTGTTCCAAGCAAATTAACCGTAGCGCTAAGAGGCTGCCCCAAACCGGACTTAACACGCAATTCGCCTAACCCAAGGGCGTGAGCAGGAGTCGCAGCATTGAGAAGCAATGCCACAAGCAAAAATACAAGTAACAAAAATCGGTTGGTTCGAAGAAAAATGATAATACCTCGGTAATCGTCAAATCTTAAAATACGGCAAAAGCGAGTCAAGCCACATCCTTATATAGTAAGAATATTACTTGCTTTATAACAAACACAGAAGTCAATCTCAGAAGAAAGTCAGATAAGGGGTTCAATTTCAACTTATTTATCAATTTAAGCAACAAAATCAATTCAATTAATTGCCGACCAGAAACTTAAGCTCAGTGTTATTGGGTGTTAAGAAGTGAGCTCAGAAGTTAGTGAATTTCAGCCTACTTTTGATTCCAATATTTTTTTCGCAATACCTCTAAGTATATTCACTTCTTCCGCCTCTAGTTGAGCACGAGAAAATAAGCGTTTAAGTCTTGGCATCAATTTTTTAGGGTGGGCGGGATCAAGGAAATTAATTGCAATCAAAGCTTTCTCCAAATGCACGTACATACCCTCAATATCATCAGCGGATGCCATTGCACCTTGAAAACCAATATCCGTTGTTGGCATCTTGTCGCCTATTTCAGCAATCCGGCACTCATACGCAAGCAATTGCACGGCTTGCGCCAGGTTCAGTGAGGAATAATCAGGATTAGCAGGGATATTGATCAAGGCATTGCACTTAACCACGATCTCGTTAGGCAAGCCGAAACGCTCATTACCAAACACCAAGGCAACAGGTCCGGATAATTCAGCGCTGTGTGTTAAACGCTGTGCGACCTCGCGCGGCGTGCAGATCGGCGGGGAAAATTCTCGTAGTCTGGCGCTGACAGCAGCAACAAATTGGCAGCCCGATAAAGCCGCATCGATCGAATCCACGATTTGAGCAGAATCCAGAACATCTTGTGCCCCGCTGGCAAACGCGATGGCGTCAGGATTGCTTAATGCATCAGGAAAGCGTGGATTAACCAGGACAAGCTCAGCAAAACCCATGGTTTTTATTGCACGAGCTACTGCGCCGATATTGCCAGGATGGCTAGTTTCTACCATGACAAAGCGCAGGCGTTTGAAAAGAGATGTATTAGTTTGGAGCAAGTTCATTTAAAATAGTGTTATTACGCGTTAATCTGTGCGGTTTATTTGCCGCGGTGATATGTTTTATGGTTACACGCGACGCTCTTTAATTCATTTTTGTGCGACATCTTACTTGCAAACATCGTTATTGATGTGTGCATCGACAATGCCGCCATTTTAACGGAAACCCTTATGCACCCAATGCTCAATACGGCAATTAAAGCCGCTCGCCGTGGCGCGACTATTATCAGCCGCGCTTCCTTCGACCTAGATCGCGTACAGGTCTCGGAAAAACAATATAACGATTTTGTGACCGAAGTAGATCGTGCTGCTGAAGCTGCCATCATTGAGGTGCTGACCACTGCCTATCCAGATCATGCGATTCTGGCAGAAGAGTCCGGGGCTTCCGCCAATTTACACGACGAGAACGACAACGTCTGGATCATCGATCCGCTCGACGGCACCACCAACTTCATCCACGGTTTTCCACAATATTGCGTCTCAATCGCTCTGCAACAACGCGGCGTAATTACGCAAGCGGTTGTGTATGACCCTGTCCGCAACGAAATGTTCACTGCCAGCAAAGGCGCGGGTGCCTTTCTGAACGACAAACGTATCCGCGTTACCCGCTGCGACAAAATCGCGGATGCGCTGATCGGCACGGGCTTCCCTTCCCGCGACTTTTCCAATCTGGACGAGTACGTAGAAATGTTCAAAATCATGACGACCAAATGCCAGGGATTGAGAAGAGCTGGCGCGGCAGCCTTGGATTTAGCCTATGTTGCATCAGGTCGTCTGGACGGCTTTTTTGAAAAAGGTCTGGCACCGTGGGATATCGCTGCCGGCTCCTTGTTAGTAACAGAAGCTGGCGGAATCGTCGGCACCTTCTCTGGCGACAGCGATTATTTGCACAAAGGCGACGTACTTGCGGGTACACCAAAAGTATTCGGCCAGATGGTCGGCGCTTTCCAACCGTTTTCAGTCAAATAAGTAAATAGCTCTTTCAATAAAGACAGAAAAAAAAGGGGAGTATCATCAAAAATACTCCTTATTGTCCATATAATCTTTGGACAATAAAAAATACTCTAGCCGAGTATGTAAGCATAGGCAGGTGGTATGTAAGAACATTGCAGCAATCATTTGTCTATGTCCATTTAGTAAAATTAAGTCGATTTAGATAGAAATAAATTATGTCATTCTCAGAACTCGGTTTGTCCGAGAACATCGTTCGTGCCGTTAGCGAACAAGGCTATACCACCCCTACCCCAATTCAAAAGCAAGCCATACCCGCCGTGATCAGCGGTGGTGATTTATTGGCCGGCGCGCAAACTGGCACGGGCAAGACCGCTGGTTTTACGCTACCTATTTTGCAGCGTCTGTCCACTTCGGCCGTCACACCAAAAAATAAATTAGATCGTCGCCCAATCCGCACTCTGGTGCTGACCCCGACCCGTGAACTGGCGGCGCAAGTTGAAGAAAGTGTCCGCATTTACGGCAAATATACCAACCTGAACTCCGGCGTTATTTTTGGCGGCGTGGGTATCAATCCACAAATTAAATTGCTGAAAAATGGTGTCGATATTCTGGTAGCGACACCAGGTCGCCTGCTCGATCACCACCAGCAAGGTACGATCGATTTGCGCCAGGTAGAAATTTTGGTATTGGATGAAGCCGATCGTATGCTAGACATGGGCTTTATCCATGACATCAAAAAAGTGCTGGCAATTTTGCCTGCAAAGCGTCAAAACCTGTTGTTCTCTGCAACTTTCTCGGACGAGATCAAAACTCTGGCTGACCGCTTGTTGAATAACCCGGCCATGATCGAAGTCGCCCGTCGCAATTCCACGGTGGAAGTCATCGCGCAAAAGGTTCATCCGGTTGACCGCGATAAAAAGCACCCTATGCTTGCACACCTGATCAAAACACATAGCTGGAATCAGGTCTTGGTGTTCACCCGTACTAAGCACGGCGCAAACAAACTGGTAGAGCAGCTCGGCAAAGATGGTATCAACGCGATGGCCATTCACGGCAACAAGAGCCAATCAGCCCGTACCAAAGCGCTGGCAGAATTTAAGGACGGTAGCTTGACCGTTTTAGTCGCCACCGACATCGCCGCACGCGGTATTGATATCGACCAGCTGCCGCACGTTGTGAATTACGATTTACCAAATGTGCCAGAAGATTATGTTCATCGTATCGGCCGCACCGGCCGTGCCGGCGCAACTGGCGAAGCCGTATCACTGGTGTGCGTGGATGAATTCAAACTCTTGGCAGATATTGAAAAACTGATCAAACGCCAGTTACCACAAGAAATCATCGACGGTTTTATTCCCGATCCTCATGCCAAAGCGCAACCAATACAATTGCGCAGTGGTGGCGGAGGTCAAGGTCAATCACGCGGCGGCAATGGTGGTGGTAATGGCGGCGGCGGAAATCGTCAGCGCGCACCTTCCACATCATCCGCACCACGCAGCAGCGCCAGCAAAAACAGCACTGGCTCAGCCCAAGGCAAACCAGCGCAACGCAGCGGCGATGCACGTCATCCGTCACGCCCTGTCGTCAATCAATCGACGCCACGTCGCTCCGGCGGACGCGGCAATAGTAACGGCGGCGGCAACGGATAATTGTATGATGTGATCAAATTCCTTTTCTAAAGGACTACAATGCGCTTGCTACCAAGCGCATTTTTTATTGCCCTTCCTTTCAACCAGCGAACACCGTCAATGACCACTACTTCTGCGATCACAAATTCAGAAAAACATACTCCAATGATGCAGCAATATTTGCGCATCAAAGCAGATCATCCAGACACGTTGGTGTTTTATCGCATGGGTGATTTTTATGAATTATTTTTTGAAGACGCAGAAAAAGTAACCCGCTTATTGGGTATCACCTTAACCCAGCGTGGCACCTCTAATGGCGCGCCGATCAAGATGGCGGGTGTGCCTTTTCATTCGCTGGAACCGTATCTCGCAAAATTAGTGAAACTGGGCGAATCCGCCGCGATCTGTGAACAGATTGGCGATCCTGCAACGAGTAAAGGTCCGGTAGAACGCAAGGTCATGCGCGTCATCACGCCGGGGACGTTGACGGATACGGATCTCTTGCCAGAAAAATCCGAGCGACCTTTACTAGCACTGTGTTTGCTACAACAACGTAAAACGGTCACCGTGGGTCTGGCATGGCTATCACTCGCCAGCGGAGTGTTGAAATTAATGGAATTCAGCACGGATGAAAAAGCACTTCTCAACCGCTTGCAACAAGAGTTGGAGCGCATTTCTCCTGCAGAGGTTCTGTTGTCAGCTGGCAGTTTATTGATCGATTATTCGCAAGCGATCTTACCGGGCAAATTCTCTGAAGTACCTGACTGGCATTTCGATCTGAAGCAGGGTCAAAAATCGCTGCAAGATCAATTATCGACTAGTTCGTTAACCGGATTTGGTGCGGAAAATTTAAGTGCAGCACTGGGCGCATCCGGTGCTTTATTACGCTACGCGGAGGCGACTCAAGGTCGGGGTCTTAAGCACATTAACAGTCTGACCGTAGAAACCGAGAACGAATTTATTGGCCTAGATACAGCAACCCGCCGCAATTTGGAATTGACTGAAACCTTACGCGGTCAAGAATCCCCTACTCTGTTTTCTTTACTCGACCATTGCCGGACTGCGATGGGCTCGCGATTATTGCGTCATTGGTTGCATCATGCGCGGCGCGATCAAACCATTGCACGATCAAGGCATGATGCGATCAAAGCGCTGATTCAGGCAGATTCTACGGCAGGTCTGTCCACCACTTTAACCTCAGTACCAGACATAGAACGCATCACTACCCGCATCGCTTTGCAATCAGCGCGGCCACGTGATTTAGCAGGTTTGCGTGACGGCTTGCAGCATTTGCCGACGGTAAGATCCTACGTCGCAATGTGCATCGCCGACAATCAAACCAGCTTACTCACTAAGATTTTAGGTGATCTGGCAACGCCAACGGAGTGCCTTGATTTACTGGAACGTAGCCTGATGTTGCAACCTGCGACCATGGTACGTGATGGCGGTGTGATCGCCACAGGGTTTGATACCGAATTAGACGAACTGCGCGCCTTATCCGAGAACGCCGGTCAGTTTTTGATTGATCTGGAAACCTCAGAACGCGCCAGAACCGGGATTGCCAACTTACGTGTTGAATACAACAAGGTACATGGCTTTTATATCGAGGTCACGAATGGCCAGACAGACAAAGTGCCGGATAACTATCGCCGTCGCCAGACCTTAAAAAATGCCGAGCGCTATATCACACCAGAGCTAAAAGCCTTTGAGGACAAAGCACTGTCAGCACAAGAACGCGCCCTAGTTCGGGAGAAAGTCTTGTACGAAAAAATGCTGCAAGAATTGCTGCCGCATATTACGACCTTACAAGCAATTGCACATGCAGTTGCGCAGCTTGATACGCTGGTGAGTCTAGCGAAACACGCGAGCAAAAATAACTGGTGCGCGCCACAACTGGTCGCAGAACCCATGCTGCAAATCGAGCAAGGTCGCCATCCGGTGGTTGAAAATCAGATTGAGCGCTTTATCGCCAACGATTGCCAGCTATCCGACGAGCATAAATTGCTGTTAATTACGGGTCCTAATATGGGTGGTAAGTCGACCTTTATGCGTCAGGTCGCGCTCATTACCCTGCTAGCGTATGTTGGCAGCTATGTCCCCGCAAATGCCGTCGTGATTGGCCCAATTGATCGCATCTTCACCCGTATTGGTGCGGCAGATGATCTGGCCGGTGGTCGTTCCACGTTTATGGTGGAGATGACAGAATCTGCGGCAATTTTGCACGGAGCAACTGAACAGTCACTGGTCTTGATGGATGAAGTCGGACGTGGCACTTCGACCTTTGACGGTTTGGCACTGGCATGGGCCATTGCACGCCATTTAATTTTGGTATCCAAAAGCTATACATTATTCGCCACCCATTATTTTGAACTGACGCAGTTACCCGAGCTACACCCAAGTGCCGAGAACGTTCATCTATCGGCGATAGAGCATAAAGAGAATATTGTCTTCCTACACGCAGTACAAGCAGGTCCTGCATCACAAAGTTATGGCTTGCAGGTAGCGCAGCTAGCCGGCATTCCGCAAGGGGTAATACGCGCTGCCAGAAAGCATCTGGCGGAGCTGGAGGCACACTCTCTACAAGCGACGCCGCAGTTTGATCTGTTTAGCGCCAATACAGCCATCAAAAGCGCCGAGACAGCCTATGAACATAATGAAATAGCGGCTGACACACCAATACTGGATGCCATCAGCGAGCTAGACCCCGATGCGATGACGCCGAGAGAAGCTTTAGAGGCCTTGTATGCGTTAAAGCAATTAGCAAAAGAGCGCTTTTGAACCCAGATTTTCCATTGGAACAGCGACAAGTGTGCCTTTGGCGGACTGACTGGCTAGACGCGACGACGACGCAAGCCGCCTCTTGCCAGGAGAAGCAACAACGCTAGGCGGTTCGCCAGAGGTGCAATTGTCGCTGTGTCACTCGCACTTATCGCGGTAGTGCTATCCCTATAAACACCGCATTCCGTCTGCGTTTCTACGAGATGGTAGCGGTTTAATAGAAAATCTGGGTTGAACTAACTATCAACTTGAAAAATGAACGTCCAATTTTTATGAGGCTCCCAGAGCACAATTGGCTTGTAAGGCTTATACATAATGGACAATCATTTTTGAACATACAAATTAAAAAGCCGCAGAATTCACACTCTGCGGCTTTTTTAAAATCAAAAAAAACAATTAATGAATAGGATGGCTGCGATATTCATCGCCAGAATCATCTTCATCTTCATCGTGATGATGGCCATTTGCACCGTGTACATGACCATGCGCCAATTCTTCTTCCGTCGCAGCGCGTACATCAGCCACTTCTAAGGTAAAGCGCAAAGCCATGCCGGCTAGCGGATGGTTACCGTCTAAAACTACTTTATCATCAGCGACATCTGTCACAGTAAAAATCACTGCATCATCTTCTTCATCGCCGTCTTGCATGCCTTCAAACTGCATACCGACTTCTAACGGTGTCGGCAGACGATCACGTGGTTCGACTTTAACCAGCGTCGCATCATACTCACCGAATGCATCATCTGGCTCAACCTGGAGTACTGTTTTGTAACCAACTTCTTTGCCATCCAGGGCTTCTTCAATTTTTGGCAGCGTGTTTTCGTAACCACCATGCAAATACACCATAGGCTGTTGACCATCTTCGATCAAGTTGTCTTGTGCATCTGACAGTTTATAGTTAACAGTAACAACTGTATCTTTGACAATCTTCATGATATTCCTTAAAAATAATGTGCAGCCGAATTATACCCGTCTGGCTAGTTGAACAAGCCACGACTATAATTCGGGCATGAAAAATTTATCTTCCAAATTGCCTTTACTTGGCAACATCACGCCCGATCAATTTCTTGCCGAATACTGGCATAAAAAACCTTTACTGATACGACAGGCAATTCCTGGCTTCAGCCCGCTGCTTCCCAAAGACGCTTTATTTGAACTGGCAGCGCAAGACGACGTTGAATCACGCCTGATCAGTTTTTTCGGTAAACATTGGGAAATGCAAAACGGCCCGTTCAAGCAATTGCCCGTCAAAGAAAAAAAAGACTGGACCTTGTTGGTTCAAGGTGTAAATCTACATCATGAAGATGCAGATGCTTTACTACGTGAATTCAGTTTTATTCCAGATGCGCGGCTAGACGACTTGATGATCAGCTATGCAGAAGACGGTGGAGGCGTTGGCCCCCATTTTGATTCTTACGATGTATTTTTGCTCCAGGTACACGGGCAACGTCGCTGGAAGATCGGCGCGCAAAAAGATTTAAGCTTAATCGAGGGGATGCCGCTCAAAGTATTGCGCAACTTTAAACCGGATCAAGAGTTTGTATTAGAGCCAGGCGATATGCTCTACCTGCCGCCACAATATGCCCATGATGGCGTTGCGATTGGTGAATGCATGACGTATTCAATCGGTTTCCGCGCGCCGTCCTACCAAGAGCTGGGCGAGTCGTTTTTACAGTTTATGTCCGACTCAATTGATTTGCCCGGACGCTATGCCGATCCAGATTTAAAAGCTAGCCTGCGCTCTGCAGAACTCAGCTCAGCGATGGTGGATAACATCGCTGAGCAAATCGCAAAGATCAAGTTCACTGAAGACGATATTACAATTTTTATTGGCGAATATCTAACAACGCCAAAATCAAGTGTATTTTTTACTTCACCAGCCAAACCATTGACACCAAAACGATTTACACAGAGTGCACAAAAAAATGGCGTCTCACTCTCTTTGAAAACACAGATGCTTTATAAGGGCAAGCACGTATTCATCAACGGAGAATCGTTTGCCATCGGTAAAGAAGATAAAGCGAGCTTGGTGAAACTAGCAAATCAAAGGCAACTTGACGGTAAGGATATGGCCGAAGTTTCTGATGATGTGATGGAAGCACTGTGTATGTGGTACGAAGATGGCTGGCTAAATTTAAGTTGATAATCGACTAAAAATGACTAAAAGCCTTTGTAACAAAAGTAATCAAAAAGCCTAATTTGATGAAAATTTTTTGACTATTTAGCCAATAATCGAACATCGCGAATAAAAGAATGTTTATTTTAACAAATAATGTACAAATTGAGCATAAAAGCCAATCTAAACCTATTCCATTGACTCAAAAATCATTATAATTCTGGGTTAGGAAAGTTTCGTAGGGGTCGAATTTCTCTTCAGAAATTATGCCCTCGAATTAACCTATAGAGCGATAATTACCGGTAATTATTCATCGCAAAATTCTGATCTTATTTTTGATCTATTTATTGAAAGTACAAACATGAAAAAATCACTCTTGCTCGTTTCCCTGTTAGCAGTTGTTTTGGCAGCTTGCGGTAAAAAAGAAGAAGCTCCAGTTGCTCCAGCAGCTTCAGTACCCGCAGCAACAGCTCCAGCAGCAGCTTCTGCTCCTGCTGAAGCACCAATGCCAGCTCCAGCAGCTGATGCAGCTCCAGCATCTGGTGCAGCTCCAGCAGCTTCTGCTCCAGCAGCAGCTTCTGCAGCAGCATCCAAGTAATTTTTTTATTGCTTGAAAAAACCGACCTGCGGGTCGGTTTTTTTTCGCCTGCAATTTCATCCATTTATTTATAGGACTTACACGAAATTGTCTCAGCAAAGCGTAGCGACGAAGGCAGTCTTTTAGTACAGCTAGGCGCTACAACGTAGCTGGGGCGGTTTTGCGTAAGTCCTAATCTAATTGCAGACATAAAAAAAACGGCATCATAAAAATATGATGCCGTTTCTTAATTAGATCTGATTTACTTCAGTTGCTCACTCAGCAAATTCAATATTTTATCAGCGGTGGAAGATGCTTCTAATTTACCGTCGTTACCGTAAATACTGATCTGACTGATTTCGCCTTTGCCATTCACCAGAATGCGGTATTTTTTTGCATTCTTGCTAGCGTCACTAGAGCCAAATGAGAATAACTTAGAGAAGAAGCCTTCACTAGCGCCTTTTGTTTTTGCATCAATGTCTTGATCAATGTAACGAACATAGTACAAGCCTTGCGAACGATCACGATCTTCTACCGTAAAACCGATACGATCTAAAGCTAAACCTACGCGACGCCATGAACGATCAAAACCTTCATCCGTCTCGATGTAAGTTGCATCAGCCGTTTTAATCAATTTTGCACGAGTTTTCGACTCTACCGGAGACGACACTGCAACTTTAGCGCGCTCGCCGTCAGCACCCAAACGTACCATTAAGCGAGACAAAAACTCTGCCTCCAAACCACTATCATTTGGACGTGGCGTCCAGACAGTACTGTCTTTTTGCGAACCAACCAAAACCTCCTGGGCACCGCGATGGCTAATATAAATTTCTACATTGCCATCCGCTGTGCGCTCAAGACGGGTACGGAACTTGTCTCGCTCGCCAGTGGAATACAGCGAGTCAAGCACTTTACCCAAGGTGTTACGGATAATATCTTGTGGAATCTTGGCACGATTTTCTGCCCAATCAGTCTCCATCACACCTGCGTCCTGGGACTCAACATTAATGAGGAAGCCGGAATCTTGCCAAAAATCTTTGATCTGTGGCCACAAGACTTCAGGAGTTTGATTAACGACCAACCATCGCTGAGAACCATCTCGTTCGACACGCATGGATTTAACTTGCAAAGGCGCGATCACTGCGGCTGTAGATTGAGCAGCATTGCCCTTTTGTAAGTTATAGCTAGAGGCTGTTGCACTGCCTTGTGTACTATTTGGAACAGAGAATCGATTATCGCGACGAATCTGTGTCAAGTCAGGAGGAACTTCCAGAGAAATAGTGGCAGCCTTGCTGGCGCTTTTGTAATCAATTTTATTTGGCTCAAGGACATTACCAACAAAAGTACAAGCACTTAAGCTGATAACACCAGCCAGCGCTAATGCACTGTTGATCCCATTTTTAGCAACAAAGCTTTTTGCCATGTGAAAATCCCTACGATTTTTAATCAATTGAATGTATATAAAACATGAATAAGACACACGCACTTTAATGTGCATCGTATCTAGGCGACGCTATTGTAATACACCTGACTCGCGCAAAGCTGCACGAACAACATCATGATATTGCACCGACATCGGCACCAGCGGCAAACGCAGTCCACTTGGTATCAGACCCATCTCTTGCATTGCCCATTTAACAGGCAAAGGGTTAGGCTCGATAAATAATTTATTGTGTAAAGGAATTAAGCGATTATTGATCCCAATTGCCGCTTTAGTATCACTACTCATTGCCGCAACGCATAATTCATGCATAGCACGCGGTGCGATATTGGCAGTAACTGAGATATTTCCTTTACCACCGCAAAACATCAATGCCATTGCCGTTGCATCGTCACCGGAATATACGGCAAAATAGGATGGGGCGAGGCGAATCAAATCCGTATCGCGCGCAATATTACCTGAAGCTTCTTTCACACCGACGATACCGGGCACGTCTGCCAGACGCAAAATAGTCTCATTTGACATATCGGCGACAGTGCGTCCCGGCACGTTATAAAGAATGACAGGTATATCAACAGATTCAGCGATCTTTTTAAAATGCTGATACATGCCCTCTTGCGTAGGACGATTGTAGTAAGGCACGACTTGCAGAGATGCGTCAGCACCGATTTCTTTGGCAAATTTGGTCAAGGCAATCGCTTCTGCCGTTGAGTTGCCGCCAGAGCCAGCGATGATAGGAATACGTTTATTCGTATGTTCAACAGCAACGCGGATCAGCTCGCAATGCTCTTCTACAGTCACCGTCGGTGATTCACCAGTAGTACCAACGATCACAATGCCATCGGTACCTTCGGCGATATGCCAATCAATCAATTTGCGCAGGCATGGCAAATCCAGACTGCCGTCAGCATGCATGGGGGTCACAATAGCAACCAGACTTCCTTGAATCTTAGTCATCGTACTCGTCGTCATTGTCATGTTGGTGCGATAAAAAGTAAAACCTTGATTGTAGCGGATCGATCATCGCTATGGGCGCGAATCGTTTGAAAATCACTTGAAATGCCATCAAATCTTGTCAAGCAACTGTATTGAGGGAGGATTACCAAGCTTCGACATTGATCGTACGCATATCCGCTGCATCATGGCGGGACGTGGACTCTCTACATAACCATGTTCATAAGCAATCACATGATTTTGCTGACCGCTCTGTGGATCAGACTCTAATTGCTGCAAAAGTTCCCCTGAACGCAATAAAAAATCTGGATTGCGAGGTCTTCCAAAAGCAGCATTTCCCTCGCAAAAGGTTTCGTAAATCAAAATACCATTGTTGGACAAAGCAGATTTAAGAAAAGGGAAAAGTGGGCGATGCAAATAATTGCACACCACAATACCTGCAAATGAGCCTGGCGTAAAAGGCCAATAAACATTGAGCGGGGATGAATGAGGCTCCGATGGCGACACTGATGGTGGCAATGACGTCAGCGGCTCCGGCGCTGCTTCAAGATCAGCATGAAAAACACGCGCACCTGATTGAGCAAGTGGCTCTAGCAAACTAGCATCTTTGTCTAATGCCCATACCTCATATCCAGCATCAAGCAATAAGCGAGTATGACGACCGCTGCCGCATGCAAGGTCGAGTACCGGTCCCTGATTATGAGGAATCAAAGAAGCGAAACGCTGCACCCACGCAGAGCAAGATGAGGACGGAAATTCATTCGATGACGGCGTATTTGCGGAGACAATCATGGATGATCAGCCGAGCAGCATAGTAATTGGTGAGATTAATACATGCAGCAACACCTCTGCGACCATCATCACCGGCGCCATCCAAAACTGTAATACGCGCAGCATCACCAATACCATCACAATAAAGAATCCGTATTGCTCTAACTGAGCAAATTTAACCGCTAGCTTGTAGGTCAGCAAACTCATTAAAATACGACCGCCATCTAACGGCGGAATAGGGATTAAATTAAATGCAAAAATCAACAGATTAGTAAAAATCCCTGCATCCGCGATCAATTTTAAAAATGGTTCGCTTACGCCAAATACTTGTAAAGCAATTGCAAATAACATCCAAAAAAAAGCCATTACAAAATTAGCCGCTGGGCCGGCTAAAGCAACCCATGCCATATCTCTTTTTGGATTTCGTAAATTAGCAAAGTTCACTGGAACTGGTTTAGCGTAACCAAATAAAAACGTACCCTGAGAAATAAAGTACACCGCAATAGGAATCACAATCGTGCCGAGAGGATCGATATGATTCATAGGATTAAGTGTCATTCGCCCCTGGCTATAGGCGGTTGTATCACCGAAGTACTTAGCAGCAAAAGCATGCGCTGCCTCATGGAGGGTAATCGCGAAAATCGCTGGCAACGCATATACCGCAATAGTTTGTATCAGATCATTCATGCGAAATTTCTATTAAAAAGGGTGAAAGTCAAAACAAGAAAACCGGTAAAAGCATGAAGATTAGGATTTACAAACCAAAAATAGCAGGATCACCCCTACCCTGCCGGATCAGTTCTGGCGCATCATTGGTCATATCGATCACCGTGGTCGGGATTAAGCTGCAAGCGCCACCATCGATGATTAAATCCACTTGTTTTTCTAAGCGTTCACGAATCACTTCAGGGTCTGTCAACGGCTCTTCATCACCAGGCAAAATCAGCGTAGTTCCCAGCAAAGCCTGACCTAACTCTTCCAATAAGGCATGGGTAATACGATTCTCTGGCACACGTAAGCCTATCGTTTTACGTGAAGGATGGCTTAAGCGGCGCGGGACTTCTTTCGTCGCTTCCAAAATTACTGTATACGCACCTGGTGTCGCGGCTTTCAACATACGATATTGGCGATTATCAACCTTGGCATAAACCGCAATCTCAGACAAATCACGACATAACAAAGTAAGGTGATGTTTTTCATCAACGGCGCGGATACGGCGTAAGCGGGTAACGGCATCTTTATCATCCAGATGACAAACCAGCGCATAGCAGGAGTCCGTAGGCAGCGCCACGATACCGCCCTGATGAATAATCTGCGCCGCCTGTTTGATCAAGCGTAACTGCGGATTATCTGGATGTAATTGGAAAAATTGGCTCATTCGAACTTATGGATAAAAGTAGAAAAGCGGTAGCGGGAAAATCCCCGACTACCGCCGACATGCTGATCTGTTTCAGGGCAGTTTAACAAATATCCTGCCAGATCAAATTTACTTCAAATTCTGCAAATTTTGTAATGCAGCGATCCGTTGCTCCATCGGTGGATGGGTTGAAAATAAAGCACTCCAACCCGCCTTATCGCTGATACCCGCTGCTGCCATCGACTTCGGCAACTCACCCGGTTGCAAACCACCCAAGCGTGCTAAAGCGTGAATCATCGGTAATTGATTGCCCAGCAATTTAGCAGAACCTGCATCAGCACGGAACTCACGCTGGCGTGAGAACCATGCCACGATCACCGATGCGGCAATACCAAACACAATCTCACAGACAAACACAGTCACCATATAACCAATCCCAGGCCGGTCGTTGTCACCATTGCGGAATACGGCTTTGTCGATTGCGTAACCGACAACACGCGCCAAAAACACGACAAAGGTATTCACCACACCTTGGATTAAAGTCATTGTCACCATATCGCCATTGGCAATATGGGCAACCTCATGCCCTAACACTGCCTCCACTTCTTCTTTGGTCATGCTTTCGAGCAAACCCGTCGACACAGCGACCAAGGCAGAGTTTTTGAAGGCGCCTGTGGCGAATGCATTTGCCTCACCTTCGTAGACTGCGACTTCTGGCATGCTGATACCAGCACGTTCTGACAGCGCTCTGACGGTGTTCACTAACCATAATTCAGTGGAATTAGATGGCGCATCAATCACCCGCGCGCCTGTGGACCATTTCGCCATGGGCTTGCTAATCAACAAGGAGAAGAAAGCACCGGTAAATCCAACAACTAATGAGAACACCATCAATGTCCCCATCTGCAAACCATTTGCGGTCAGATAGCGATTCACGCCCAACATCGACAATACTGCCGACATCACCAGCATGACAGCCAGATTAGTCGCCAAAAAAAGCAAAATACGTTTCATGCGAATTTCTCCTTTAGTTTAAGCGCCGCAAGTCCACAACAGCACTGTAAATGTGGCTTAACCGAAGAAATTCAAGATGGCAACATCCAACTCGACCAGACTGGTTTGAGACTGGCTGAAAGAGATGGCAGTTGCCCTAGGTCAATGCCTGCAGGATCTGGGGCATGAAAATCTGACCCGCGTGAGGCCATAAAGCCATGGCGCTGAGCGATTTTGGTGTATTCATCATATTGATCAACGGTATGGCTACCCGTGACAACTTCAATCGCGTTACCACCATAAGATTTAAATTCGCCGAAAAAAGCATCAAACGCAATCGGACTCAAATCATAGCGACCCGGATGCGCAACCACCGCAACGCCGCCAGCGCCTTGTATCCAATTAACGGCTTCTGCCAACGTTGCCCAACGATGTGGCACGTAACCAGGCTTACCTTCGACTAAGTAACGCTTAAACACATCATTGACGGTTTCAGCCGCACCGATTTCCACCAGGTAGCGGGCAAAATGTGAACGTGAGATTAAATCAGGATTGCCGACATATTTAAGCGCGCCTGCAAATGTATTCGGGATACCGACCTTAGCCAGACCCGCTGCCATATCCTCTGCCCTGCGCTCGCGGCCAGAGCGCGTCATCGCTAGTCCGCGCACCAGATTTTCGTTCGTCTCATCGATATTTAATCCAACGATATGGATGGTCTTATTTGCCCATGTAATAGAAATTTCTACCCCAGTAACATACGACAAACCGATATCCAAGGCAGCAGAACGAGCTTGTGCAATACCACTGATCTCATCATGGTCCGTCAATGCCCAAACATCCACCCCATTGGTTTTAGCACGCAAAGCAACCTCGGCTGGCGCAAGTACACCGTCAGAAACCGTGGAGTGGCAGTGAAGATCAACGTTAAGCATATTCAGATCGGGATGGGAGAGCATGATTGGGCTAACAAGTGTGAGAACGTGCGAATGCGCGGATATCCGATTGTACTCCGGCAAATCAGACTGTGCTGCACTGCACAGCGGCAAACATTGCGGTACGACTAAAACGTCCTGTCTGGACTGACTGGGCGAGCAGACCAAGCATAAAATCAAATGCCAAGCTCTTTCGTCAACAATTGAAAATCACAAAAGAATTCCTTCCATTCTCAGGCTATCCAATAAACCTTGAATAAATATACTCCCCATTATTTTTATGAAAATACCTCTATTGTCCAATTAATGCTTGGACAATTAAAATATACTCACCATGAGTATTAATTAGGACTGACGAAAAATTGACCTGCTATGCGTACCTATTTAGCAGGCCAAATAGACAATTCGAACTTTGTAACGAAATAGCAGATTTAAATTTTTAACTCCAACCTCAGAGTCAAGGTTGTATACGTTTTGGCATTTACATTATCAGAATGATTAATGCCACCCGTCGTCACCGTACTCGAAGTGAAATAATCATCAGCCAGCAAGTTATTGGCGGACAAACGTAGCTGGGTCGTGGGCGATACTTTCCATAAACCGTACATATCAATTTGACGTTTGACACCGGTACCGTTAATTTGTGTGTCACTAGACTGGATGACATACGCCGGAGTCCAGTTAATATTGCCCCCGACTGTGACGGGTAATTTAGCAAGCCTGTAATCCAGTCCCATATTCGCCGTTTGTTTTGGCTGTTGATCAAGGCGGTTATTCGGGCCCTGGATATCATCCACCTTGGACCAGAAGCGGCTGTAATTACTGCGGAAATCGATTGCCGGACCTTCAGGGAAAATCTCTTGCATCTGGAACTTTGCTTCTAGCTCTATCCCCTCAGTAGTCGCATGCCCGATATTCACCGGTGACGATACCCAACGCGGCCCTGTTGGCGTACTAACCAGCACGGTGCGGCGGCGTATTAGATCGTTGATGTCACGTGCGAACAGGTTGGCACTGATAATCCCGGCGCGATTGAGATAACGCTCAAACGCCAGATCGATCCCCTTGGATAATTCTGGCCGCAATGACGGATTACCCGTGCGATCCGGTTTGGTTGGGCTATTCAGCGTAGAGATTGAGGGTAAAGCGATCAAGTCGTTTAAGGCTGGTGCGCGATAACTATTGGTAAAGCTCATCCGTATCTGATCTTTACTATCTGGAATACGCCACACGGCGTGCAGCACCGGGCTCCATACGCTACTGGTATTTTGTACTTGCGTGTTGGTAGAGGTGGTGCTGGTCGTGCGTATGCCCTCCCAACGCAAACCGGCGTAGGCAGACCATTGCGGATTAATATCAAACTCATCTTGTATAAATGCCGCCAGATTGCGCGTGGTCGCATTCAGATTGTCGCCAGAGTCCGTAAATTGGGGCAAACCGTTATCCAGATACACACGGGTCTGCTCACGCTTACCGGTTTCGGCATCAACTCCGACTGCCAGAGTATGGCTGCCGCCCAATGGTTGGGTGTATTTGCCGCCGACTTTAAGACTGCTGTCGCGGGTGTTATTGATGTCAATAATATTATCGACCAGCTTACCGCTGGCATCGAACTGAGTGCGCAGAGTTGAGCTGTCCATCGTGCCAAGGCCGCCGCCAAATTTGATATTCAGTTTGGCATTGTCTGCAAATTTATGCTGCCAGTTTCCAAAGCCTCGTGCGAAGGATGTGTCCGTAGTCGAATTCGCGCTGGCTGTTGCATACTGCGCTGGCAATCCTAAGCTTTGATCAACCTGACTAGTGCTAAAAGAATTGCTCCGCGATTTGGTCAAAAACGGTTGCAACATCAATGTGTCGCCATTATCAAAACGGTAGTTTACTCTTGGTGTTAATTGAATACCGGTAGTGCGACGGCTGGTTTCATCCGCTTGGTTCTGAATCAAGCTAGGCTGTCCGGCGGGATCAAATTCTTGTGTCAGGGTGGTAGTCTGATCATGCTGCTGATTCTGGAAAATGGTTCCACTCAGCGCATAAGACATATTGCCGATCTGCCCCGGGTAGGTGATAGAAAGATTCGGCGCAGAGCGACCTTGTTCAAAGCTTTCAGATAATTTGATCTCGGTATCTTTTTGCTTATAGTCTTCACGCAAAACAATATTAATGGTGCCAGCAATTGCCTGGGTACTGTATTCGGCAACAGGACCACGAATAATCTCAATCCGCTCTACCTGATCTGGCGACAAGGTATCCATCGAAAATCCACGCGGTGGACGATCACCATTCAATAAAATCTGTGTATAACCATTGCCCATACCGCGCATGCGGATATCACCACCACGACCAGGACGACCACCAACAGTCACACCGGGCAAGCGCTTTAAAATTTCACCGATCGTTGAGTCGCCGTTACGATCTAACTCCTCACGACCAAAAATCATTTTTGCCGCAGTCGACATGCGACGCTCTTCCATATCCGACTGGCGAGTGCCGTCAATCGTGACGGTTTGGGCATCTTTCAGATTGGGGTCTTTAGACGCGTTATCTGTTTTTTTATCAGACTTAGGATCGACTTTAGGGTCGACTTTGGGGTCGACTTTTTTCAGTAATCGATTTTGATCAGGCAAAGGTTTTTTGACTGGAACAGGCTCTTTATTATTTTCATCAGGCACAGTCAGAGGATCAGCCTGAGCGAAGGCAATAGCAGGGACAACGACATACGCCGCAAAGGCGCTGGCTAACGCCAACGATACGGCGCGTAAAGGAAATTTTTTGGACATGGTGCGGAGAGTTTTTAGGAATAAATTGCTGCCAAATCATTGATCAACTTTATTCATTCCTGACGGAATAACGCGGAGTAATCCCACGTCTAAACGTGTTGATCAACTTATAAACTTGCAGCCACCTACGATTAATACTGGGTTGCTCGCATTGTATTTTCAAATACGAGCAACAAGCCAGCAAATCACCTCTTTGATTTGTATAGTATTGAAACAAGCGTCGTTAAGTCACAACGAGATGAAGCCTTATTGAAAAACTCACCAGATCATCTGGATAAAATCGTCCTGACCAACATCAGGATTTAGCGATCAGATAAAATATACTACCAATGAGTATATTTTAATCGTCCATATAAAGTCTGAACAATTAGCCATTTTCAATAAAAATAAAGGGGAGTATATTGAATCAACATCAACTAATCAGATACCAATATAAAATTAAATGCTATTTTGCTGACGGCGAAATTGCCACAAAGCCAAGGAGCTGAACAACACCATAAATCCCAATTGCACAACAATTGGCAGAACCGCAGCTTGTAGACCGAGGCCGCGCCAGGTCATCGCATCAAAACCATCTAGCGCCCAACGCGTCGGCACAATCAGCGTCAAATTTTGTAACCATTGCGGAAACAAAAATGAAGGAATCCACGCACCGCCCAGCATCACCATAATCAGCGTAGCAAACACGGCAATACCGCGCGCTGCCTCAGGCGTCTTGCCAAAGGCGGCAATCAACAAACCAAAACTAGCTGTCATCAAAGAAAAACTCAATGCGACTCCGATAAATCCGATATAGCTACCAGCAATTTGCACCTTAAAAACTACGCCAGCAACAGCAAAAATAACCCCCGTTAAAGCAAATGCAATCAGTGCACAAGAAAAGGCTCTGGCGGCGAGCAAAGTATTTAATCCCACTGGAGCGGCCAGCAAGCGATTCCATAAGCCCAGACGGCGCGCGGCTAGCACACTGATGCCCGCGTCAATCGCCATAAAGAGGATAAATTGCACTGTCATCCCGGAAAATGAATGTGCATAGCCATTGTAATGTGCGACGACAGGATCACCTGCGACCATTGCCTGATCTTTAGTGGTAAATGGCATAGACAAACCTGCTTCAGTTGCTGGTTTATCTGCGGTGTTTGGCGATGAAGCAGCGGAGTCAGATACCACACTTGCAGCAGCAACCGTGCCGGTGTTTTTATCTCTGTTCTTATCACTATTTACATCTGTGGTTGCGGTGGTTGCGGTGGTCGCAGCTGACCGGGTTTTGCTCTGAAATTTTTTCACACTACCTAAAAACTCACGCAGCTCTGGCTGACCGGCAGCCCGTTCTGGATCAGCATCTAGCTCTGTAATACTTTTATCTACCAGCGACAAACCCGATGCACCGCCAAACATTTCGGCACTGACATGCTGCATGACTTGCTGCGTCAACATCCCTTTGACCATTGCCAGAACAGCCGCTTGTGAAGGATCATAAAAAATCGGCAGTTCCGGTTTTTTACCAGCCCCAAATAAAGCAGCGCCTGCGGATTGACCAAAGCCAGCGGGGATCACGATCGCCACATTTAATTTACCTTTACGTACCAGGTCCTGAGCTGGCTCTAAAGCAAGCTCAGTCACTTGCAAATTCGGTTCGGTAATCAAACCTTGAGCAATCTTCTGGCTAATAGGATGATTGTCCTGCATCACCAGCGCGATCTGGATTTTGGCGGTTTCTTTATCGGAATTTCCGCCAGTGACAAAACCAAAAAATGCGCCCAGCACAATCGGCATCACTAAGGTCAACAACATCGCACGACGATCAGACAAAAACAGAATCAGATCTTTGCGAATAAGGGCAATCAGAGCAGTCATGTTAGTTCTTTCAGAGCTTAGAGTATGTGCAGATCAACAAGCTTTAATTGCAAGCGGCTTGGCTTAGTGATGTACTTAGTGATGTAAATTTGTGACTTAACTGAGTGAACGCAATTAGTCGCGCAAACTACGGCCTGTCAGCGTTAAAAAAATGTCTTCTAACTTCGTTTTAGCCGTAGCAAAATGCAAAGGCGCATAGCCTTGCGCATTCAACCAATCCAACACAGGCAAAGCAAAGCTAGGGTTGATCAAAGCAATGTCTACATGTTCGTTATCCTTTGCATGCTGAACATGGCTGACGCCTGTTTGCTGACCAAGAGCGGCCAGAGTATCTGCCGACAACGGACGATCTAAATCAACTTGCAAAGCGGCTTGTGCTGGCAAGCGCTGGAACAAAGCTTGCGGGCTTTCGTCCGCGATGACTTTGCCATGATCGATAATCACAATATGGTCTGCAAGACGCTCAACCTCCTCCATATAGTGGCTGGTATAAATCAAGGCTCTGCCCTGTTTTTTGAGGACTTCTAAGCTATCAAAAATCGCGTTCCTGCTTTGCGGATCAACGCCGACCGTCGGCTCATCCAGAATTAATAATTGCGGGTCATGCAGTAATGCTGCAGCGATATTCAAACGACGTTTCATACCACCGGAGAAGGTAGAGCACTTATCGCTAGCTCTATCTTTTAAATTGACTAAATCCAGCACGATGTCGCAGCGAGATTTAAGAGCACTGCCAGACAAGCCGTACAAGGCACCAAATAATTTGAGATTTTCTAGCGCCGACAAATCATCATATAAAGCCAGGTCTTGTGGCACCAGACCAATCTTATGCTTGACCGCATTATTGCCAGCACCAACCAATTGCCCATCCACCCTGACCTCGCCCTGATCCGACTTAAGCAAGCCACAAATCATGCTAACCGTGGTTGATTTTCCAGCGCCATTTGGGCCAAGTAAGCCCAAGGTCTGTCCGTGCTGCAAAGAGAAGGAAACTGTATCAACAACCTTACGTTGACCAAAAGACTTACTGAGGTTTTTGACCTCTAACAATAATGGATGCATGGTGTTTGCCCGCTTAATTAACTGCAAATTTAACTGCCAACTTAACTGCAAATAAGACGTGAGACTATACCTGACCAATAGTTAAATTTACTTGATTTAACTATAACTCATCCGTTGTAGCAACTGATGTGCCGATCAGTATTATCACGCTCAAGTACAGACCTGTTAAGATTCTTGCCTTGATTAATTTTATAAAAATTATGAAACGCATTCACTTCATTCTTGCTCTGTTGCTAACTAGCTTATTATCGGCCTATGCCTTGGCGCAGTCCAACCCATGTGCGGGCGAAACCAACGGTGGTAATAAGTCAGCAAGCACTCCATGTACACAGAGCACTCCAAAGACGACATCGGGAGCGCCAGCAATATCTCCAACAACCTCGTCAACGAACGCGATGTTGATATCTATCCAAGATGATGCACAGACAGTCGCCACAGCAATTGCAGCAAACGCCCCACCTGAACCACGTAAAGTTACCGTACGAGACAACATTTATTTTAATGCAATATTCTGGCTGCTGGCAACCCTGGCACCCTTAGGTGCCCTGATGATGATCGTGCTGAATCTGATGGAGTATCGTCAAAGACGTGCGGATGAAATTGAACAGTGAGCGAACTAGATTTAACTTGGTTTTAACTGAGATTTCCGGTCAGCCGTACCAAATATAAAAAAGCCCGACACCATCATGATGTCGGGCTTTTTTTATATATTAACGCTAAAAAATTAATCTGCGCGTTCAGCTAAATTCAAATTTAACTGAGAACGCATTACATCCTCGGTATCTGGACGTGGATTATTTCGCGCTGTTTCTAAGCGATTGAGATAGGCTGGACTGACGTCACCGGTAACATAATATCCATCAAAGCAAGATGCCTCGATGTTGCGCAAGTAAGGATTAACGTCAGAGATAGAACGCTTCATAGCGGCTACGTCTTGGTACACCAGGGCATCTGCGGTAATTTCACGACAGACCTCATCTTCGCTACGACCGTAGGCGATTAACTCACTGCGGGTCGGCATGTCGATTCCGTACACGTTTGGGAATTTTACTGGTGGTGCCGCAGAAGCAAAAATCACCCGCTTGGCACCGGACTCGCGTGCCATCTGGACAATCTCGCGGCTGGTGGTACCACGGACGATAGAATCATCGACCAGCAATACACTCTTACCAGCAAATTCCTGCTTGATCGCATTCAATTTCTGGCGCACCGACTTTTTGCGAATCGCCTGACCTGGCATCATAAAAGTACGCCCAATGTAACGATTTTTGATGAAGCCTTCGCGGTAATCCAGATTCAATTTCATCGCCAGTTCCATCGCTGATGGACGGGAAGAATCGGGAATAGGCATGACAACATCAATCTCACCATCGCGGAATTGATTGCGTACTCTGTCTGCCAGGTATTCGCCCATTTTTAAACGTGTCAGGTACACCGATGCGCCGTCGATAATGGAGTCCGGGCGGGCCAGATAGACGTATTCAAATGCGCAAGGATTGAGGGTGGGATTATCAGCGCATTGTTCGTTGTACATTTTGCCGTCGAGATCAATAAAAATCGCCTCGCCCGGCTCAACATCACGTAGGAACTTAAAACCCAAACCATCTAAAGCAACCGACTCGCTAGCGATCATGTATTCGACACCATTTTCGGTATGCGACAACCCAATACACAAAGGACGAATCCCGAACGGATCGCGAAATGCCAACAAGCCATAACCCGCGATTTGTGCAACTACCGCGTAAGAACCACGCACCCGGCGATGCAACATAGATACCGCGCGGAACATGGATTGAGGATCAAGCGAATAACCACTGGTCACTTCCTGGATCTGGTGCGCCAGAATATTGAGTAATACCTCTGAATCAGAATCGGTATTCAAATGACGCATATCATTTTTGAATAACTCAATTTTGAGTTCGTCAGCATTGGTCAAATTACCGTTATGTGCCAGCACAATACCAAAAGGCGCGTTCACATAAAACGGTTGTGCCTCTTCTTCGCTGGTTGAGCCTGCGGTTGGGTAGCGCACCTGACCGATACCGATATTGCCTGGTAAAGAACGCATATTGCGGGTACGAAATACATCTCGTACCAAGCCGTTTGCTTTATGCATTGCAAATTTATTGCCATGGCCCGTTGCAATACCAGCTGCATCCTGACCACGATGCTGTAACAACAGCAAGGCGTCATAGAGCAATTGATTGACGGGACTATTTGAAACTACACCGACGATGCCACACATGGTGGACTCCTAAAAAACAAATTAAAATCTAAAAGCTGACATGCCGCGTAATCGACGCGGGCAAAAATGGCATCACAGTTTGCGCCGACGTCACGACAATCGGACTGAGCAGCGCGTTGCGCCAGAATGGCTGTTGCGGAATCGATGTCATGCCACAAACCATCACTGCTGCAAGTACCAGAATACAGCCACGCGCCAAGCCAAACAAACCGCCTAAACCACGATCAGCCAGGCTCAGACCACTGGCTTTCAGCACGGCGTCTACCGCCATCATTAATAAGGACATTAGCAAACGTACACCAATAAACAAGGCAATAAATGCCACGATTAAACGCAACATCTGCCCGGGGAACAGATCTGGCAAATAGCCAGCAACGCTTGCACTAAACGTATTGGCAACGACAAATGCCACTACCCAACTGACCAGTGACAACATCTCTTTCACCAGGCCGCGCATGGTGCTGATAACGATGGAGCAAATCAGTATAAACAGCACCAGGTAATCAAATAAGGTCACAGCACATTCCTGCTACCATCAATATGGGGTTCATCAGTTAGGAATCAACTTAGGGCTTAATCCAAGCTTGACCAGATTCGCAGTAGCCTTATCCGCTTCTTCCTTGCTTTCAAACGGACCTACGCGTATGCGCGTCACTGATTTGTCGCCATTAGGTGAAGTCGCTACTTTTTGTGTGTACGATTTAATCCCCGCAGCCTTCAACTTGTCTTGTACTTCGCTGATTTTTTCTGGGGTAGAAAAGGCACCTGCCTGAACCACGTATCCGCTATGTTCTTTGGTTTGAACTTCTGCTTTTACCGCAGGTTTAACAGTTTTTCCTTCGAGTATTGCTAAAGCACGCGCAGCATCATCATTTTGTTCAGAGGATTTTACCGGTGGTTTTATGACTGGTATTTTTGCCTCAACTTTAGTTTCTGGCTTAGTGTCGGCTTTAGTATCAGACTTCGTATCTATTTTTATTTCAGCTCTAGCTGATTTGGTTTCCGGCTTTAATTCTGGCCTGGATGCAGGCTTGGCGTCTGTGAACACTTTCGGGTCGGACTTTGATTCAGGCTTGACCTCTGGTTTCGCAGACACTTTACTATCTGCAAGCGTAACCGCAGGCAAGGCAGCAACATCTTTGCTTGAAGCTTTAACTTGCGGCTTTTGTTGCGTCTGGGGCGGATCGATAATTTCTTCCAGCGGTTCATCTGGTTTTTCGGCTGGCTTGCCGGCTACTTTTGGTACTGCTACCTGCTCGCTCGCTGGCAATTTATCTTTAGATGGAATCTGGATCGCAATATCGTCAGCCAATGGCTTAGGCTCTGAATCCAGAATCATAGGCAAGCCAATCACAGCGGCTAATACCAAAGCGATGGCACCAATCAAGCGGCGGCGGGCACGTTTTTTTTCTGGCAATATAGGATCCGCAACTTTGCTTTTACGCGCATTATCTGAACGATCAGCGCGTTTGCTGCCACGTACGGGCTTGGTGTCGTCCTCTGCACGAGAACGGTATTCGCCATTATCCTGATCGGATGTTGTTTCTTGCTTTTGTTTAAAACGTGATAGCAAGCTCATGTGCAAGTATCTAAGTGATTCGTGATCAAAAAGGAACTTCTAAAAATTCTATAATCGAGCTCATCTCGTTGTTGCAAAGCTTCGCAATACCAGCGTGTTGCTACGTTTTGCGCCTAGTGCCGCATTTCGATTAAAGGTTTTTAGAAGTTCTCCCAAAAGATCACTAGTGGTTATTCTGCTTCCGCGCCTTCATCACACCCGCTACCGTGAGAAAAGAACCGAAGACCGCTATTCTATCATTTTCCCCTGCCTTACCGAGCGCAAAGGCATAGGCATCCTCTGGACTTGTGAAAGTTTGGACACTATGTTCCGCATCTTGCAAGGCACCTGCTGCCAATAATCGTTCCTTTAAATGGTCAGCGCTGGCAGCGCGTGGCAAAGGCAAATCGGTGACGCACCAGTGATCAATCTTGCCTTTGATCTGCGCAATGACGCCATCAATATCCTTATCCAGCATTGATCCAAACACGGCATAGGTATAAGCGTGAAATCCCATATTGTCGAAATTTTGCGACAGTGTAGCGGCCGCATGTGGGTTGTGCGCCACATCAAGCACGACCACCGGGCGACCGGGCATCACCTGGAAACGCCCCGGCAAATCGACCATTACCAACCCATTACGCACTTCTTGTGCTCCTACGGGCAAGCGATTTCTTAACGCTTCCAACGCGGCTAACACAGCGGCTGCATTCAGCAACTGATTCGCGCCGCGCAAACTCGGATAACCGAGCGAATTGCGACGTTGCACACGACCACCAAAATTCCACTGTTGCTTATCGCCGGAATAATTGAAATCTCGACCAAACAACCACAGATCGGCACCAATCTTGGTCGCATGCTCAATCAAAGATTGTGGCGGCACAGGATCGCCGCAAATGGCAGTTCTGCCGGTACGGAAAATACCGGCTTTCTCGAACCCAATTTTTTCGCGGGTATCCCCCAGATAATCCACATGATCAATATCGACGCTGGTGACTATCGAGACATCGGCATCAATCACATTGACCGCATCCAGACGACCACCCAGGCCAACTTCCAGAATCACGGCGTCTAATTTAGCATCAGCCAGTAATTTACAAATCGCCAGCGTAGTAAATTCAAAATAAGTTAGTGAGATCGCTGGCTCCATCAGCCTTGCTACTTCTACCTCGGCAAACACATCAACAAACACCTGATCTTTGACTGACTCACCGTGGATACGGGCGCGCTCGTTAAAATCTAAAAAATGCGGCTTACTGTATAAACCGACACGATATCCAGCTTGCAATAAAATCGACTCCAGCATGGCGCAGGTAGACCCTTTGCCATTGGTACCACCAACGACGACGACTGGGCATTCGTAGCGGATATCCAAGCGCTCCTTCACCGCGGCGACACGATCCAGACCCATGTCGATTTCTTTGGAGTGACGAGTTTCTAGCAATGCCAGCCAATCCAGCAGATTGTCAGGCGTCGTCATAGAAGTAGAAGAATTAAGCGAATTGGTCATAAGATAAAAAAAGCCCGACAGAATCGGGCTCGTATTTAGATTTCTTTGAAATTTCAGTATGAAAAATAGACAAAAATTTACGAGACCGCTTCTGCAGACTGGTTCTGCAACAAAGCCAGCAAACGAGCGATTTCTTCGCGCATTTTGCGACGGTCAACAATCATGTCAATCGCGCCCTTTTGCAATAAGAATTCTGAACGCTGGAAGCCTTCTGGCAATTTTTCGCGAACGGTATTTTCGATCACGCGCGGACCTGCAAAGCCAATCAACGCCTTAGGTTCAGCGATCACAACGTCACCCATAAAAGCGAACGAGGCAGATACACCGCCAGTAGTCGGATCAGTCAGCACTGAGATAAACGGCAATTTCTTTTCCGACAATTTCGTCAACATCATCGTGGTTTTTGCCATTTGCATGAGGGACAAGACACCTTCTTGCATACGAGCACCGCCACTAGCAGTAATACAAATGAACGGAACTTTTTGATCCAGTGCCGCTTGTGCGCCGCGCACAAAACGCTCACCCAATACGGAACCCATGGTCCCGGCCATAAAGTCGAATACAAAGCAGGACACAACAACGGGAACGGTCATGATAGAACCACCCATGACGATCATAGAATCTGTCTCGCCAGTCGACTCTAAGGCATCTTTTAGGCGATCGGTGTATTTTTTACTGTCTTTGAATTTCAGGGTATCAATCGGCAAGACTTCCTGACCGATTTCATACCGTCCGCCAGCGTCGAGCAAAGCGTCAAGGCGTTCGCGTGCGCCAATACGCATATGGTGGCTGCATTTTGGGCAAACATGGATATTTGCTTCCAGATCGGAGCGATACAGTACGGCTTCGCAGGAAGGACATTTGACCCACAGCCCTTCGGGCATGGATTTGCGGTGCGCAGATTCTGAGCGCTGAATGCGCGGTGGTAGTAATTTTTCTAGCCAACTCATAATTTCTCCTGAATTCGGCTTGCGATCACATAGATAACCATGTAGACATCGCAAGCATCATGTTCATTCTGGTGGAATAAACGCGGGGGACAAACAATCGTCAGCGCGTATTTTACTCGTCCAACGCCTGTCTGACACCAGAAATAAAGCTTTTTACTGCCGCGACAGCATTTTCACGCGGCGTCGTTTCTAGCTCTTGAATAATCCGAGAGCCTATCACAACCGCGTCGGAAACGGACGCAATTGCTCTTGCCGTTGCACCGTCACGTATGCCAAAACCCACGCCCACAGGGACTTTGACGTGTTTTTTGATACGTGGAATCATGGCGGCGACAGCGTCTAAATCCAAGCTTCCCGACCCGGTTACGCCTTTGAGCGAGACATAATAAACATAACCAGTGGCAATTTTACCAACCTGAGCGATGCGCTCATCGGTCGAAGTCGGTGCCAGCAAGAAAATAGTATCCATGCCATTTTGCTGCATCTTGTTGGCAAAATCCTCACATTCCTCTGGCGGATAGTCTACGACCAAAACGCCGTCCACCCCAACTTCTGTTGCCGAGGCAATAAAGGCGTCTATGCCCATACGTTCAATCGGATTGGCATATCCCATCAGCACAACTGGCGTGGTTTGATTGCTCAATCGAAATTCGCGGACGAATTGTAATACATCACGCAATCCAACTCCATGCAACAGTGCCCGCTCGGAAGCGCGCTGTATCACCGGGCCATCCGCCATCGGATCAGAAAACGGCACGCCGAGTTCGATAATATCCGCACCGCCCTCAACCAGGGCATGCATCAGCGGCACCGTCAGTGCAGGATCGGGGTCGCCTGCGGTGATAAAGGGGATCAAGCCTTTTTTGTTATTGGCAGCGAGCGCTGCTAAGGTCGTTTGTATTCTTGGCATGGTATTTTTCCTGCTAATTTATAGTATGAATAGGTAGCATGAGGGGCAACTAAGGGGCAACTAAGGTGCAGCCTAAAGTACTGCCTGAGCGTGTAACGAAAGCATTCGCACACTACACTTGCACTGATCAAATCAATATACTCCACCTAGGTATTTATTAGTTGTCCAGAGATTATCTGGACAATAAGCCGATTTATCAAATATTTTAGGGGAGTATATTAAAATCTAGAGCAAACCCTGATAACTCAGGTGCGCTCTGGATGTAACATAACTGAACTTTTAATCAGGCTGTTAATAGAACTTAAGGCCAGCCTTTTCGGCCACGGTATGCATGTCCTTATCGCCACGACCAGACAAGTTGACCAAAATGATTTTGTCTTTAGGTAAAGTCGCCGCAAGTTTGGCCGCGTAAGCGAGCGCGTGGCTTGATTCCAAGGCTGGGATAATGCCTTCGATTCGGCAGCAATCATGGAAGGCTTTCAATGCCTCGACGTCAGTAATCGTGACGTATTGGGCACGCCCCATATCCTTCAACCATGCATGCTCTGGCCCCACGCCAGGGTAATCCAGACCCGCCGATACCGAGTGCGTCTCGATCACTTGGCCATTCGCGTCTTGCAGCAGATACGTACGATTGCCATGTAGCACGCCCGGCGAACCCGCCGTCAGCGACGCCGAGTGCTTACCTGTTTCCATGCCCTCGCCTGCCGCCTCTACGCCGATCAATTGCACATTTTTTTGATCGATGTACGGATAGAAAATCCCGATCGCATTCGAGCCCCCGCCAACGCACGCCAGAACGGCGTCCGGCTGACGACCGGTCATTTCTGGCATCTGCCATAAGCATTCCTCACCAATCACAGACTGGAAGTCACGCACCATCATAGGATATGGGTGCGGACCAGCGACGGTACCGATGATATAAAACGTATTATCCACATTGGCAACCCAGTCGCGCATCGCCTCATTCAGCGCGTCTTTTAAGGTCTTGGAACCCGACTCAACTGGTACCACGGTCGCGCCAAGCAGCTTCATGCGGTAGACGTTTTGCGCTTGGCGCTTGACGTCTTCCGATCCCATGTAGACCACGCATTCCAGGCCAAAACGTGCACAGATTGTGGCGGTTGCCACGCCATGCTGCCCTGCACCGGTTTCAGCAATCACACGAGGCTTGCCCATGCGTCTGGCGAGCAAAGCCTGTCCGATGACATTGTTGATTTTGTGCGCGCCGGTATGGTTTAAGTCTTCGCGCTTGAAATAAATTTGCGCGCCGCCACTGATTTCGGACATGCGCTTGGCGTGGTACACCGGTGACGGACGACCGACAAAGTGATGCAGCTCATCGCGGAATTCAGCTAAAAATTTCGGATCGTTTTGATAGCGTGCATAGTTTTCTTTTAAGTCAGTCAGCGCATGGGTCAGGGTTTCTGACACAAAGGTACCGCCATATTGGCCAAAATGACCACGCGCATCAGGGAAATTGTATTCAGCCGCGTGGAAAATTGCTTGCGGATTAGATTGAGATGCAGTCTGCAAACCCGGCTGGGTTGGCGACAGAGAATTGATCGTGCTCATGATTTTACTTTCAGTGGCAATTAGCTAAGCTCATTAACATAGCTAATTAGCTAGTTTTCATTGTCTGCCAAGCGCACGGCCTCAATAAAAGCACGTACCTTGACATCATCTTTAATCCCTTTGCTTAGCTCGACACCACTACTGATATCGACCGCAAACGGACGAACCTGACGCACTGCGTCAGTCGCGTTTTGCACGCTCAAGCCACCACTTAAAACGACCCGAGGCGCGAGTTCTTTTGGGATGAGAGACCAATCAAAAACCTTTCCACTACCTCCGTACGCATCGACGAAGGTATCAAGCAATAATCCGGCAAACAAAGGACTTGCCGCACGATATTCTAATTCGCATTCTAGCAAATCAGCCGCGCTTGTGGTGAGCTTGACCCGAAAAGCTTTGATAAATGGCCGGTTTACGGCGCTGGCAAGCGCGTGACACTGCGCGGCGGTCTCATCACCGTGGAACTGCAATAACTGTAGCGGCACCACAGCCACCGTCGCCTGCAACTCCTCAATCGTCGCATTCACAAACAAACCAACCGACATCACAAATGGTGAAATCTCTTTAACCAGATTCGCAGCAATAGCGGGCGTGACATAACGCGGACTAGGCGGATAAAACACAAAGCCTAACGCATCCGCACCCGCGGCGATCACACGCCACACATCGTCTGCCTGCGTCAAGCCGCAAATTTTTATTCTGGTTTTATAGTTTTTATGAAACATGTTGATACTTTCGAATACAGAAACACCGCGATAGCTGAGATAATCAATTTTCTGACACGCTAACCTTCTTGCGAATATTACCCCATGCCCTCAGCCAACGACCATTTGCCAAGCGACCCAGCGCTACAGATCAGTAATTTATTCGGACTAGATATTCGAGCCTGTACATTTGATGAGGCAACGATACATTTGCTAGAGGTAGCCAGCCAGCGCAATCATCCCAGCCGCATCGTCGTCACGCCCAATGTCGATCACGTCGTCAAGCTAGATAGTGACCCGACGTTTAAAGCGCAATACGCCGAAGCCGACTATATTTTTGCCGACGGCATGCCAATTATCTGGGCCAGCAAAATGGCCGCAATACCGCTGCCAGAACGCGTTACCGGTGCCGATTTATTTGTCTCGCTGTGCCAAGGCGCCATACGAAAACAACTATCGATTTTTGTGATCGGCGGACAACCGGGACAAGAAGCCGCGCTGTTAGCAGCGTTTGCACAAACCTACCCCGGCTTAAAAGTCAGTATTTTTTGTCCATCAATGCAATTCTCCGCAGACGGTGAAGAAGGCACAGAAGCCATGCGCCTGGTCCAGCAAGCGCTACCCAACATCGTCTTCGTCTGCCTGGGGATGCCCAAACAAGAACGCTGGTGCTTCCGCTATCGTAAAGAATTTACCCAGAACAATGCACCTTTACTACTCTGCGTCGGCGCTGCCATGGAATTCGCCTTAGGAGAAAAAAAACGCGCCCCGCAATGGATGCAAAAAATCGGTATGGAATGGTTCTGGCGTCTTGCCAGCGAACCGCGTCGTCTGTGGCAACGCTACACGACGCAGGGGGTGAAATTTATTGGGGTGCTTCAGCGTGAACGAGAATTGCAGAGAAAAAAACACCGTTCAAAATAAACCAGAATTTTCATTTATCGCTATCAATTCGTAGAGATAGTAGCGACGTGCAACTTGATGACAATTTGTACTATCCGACAATAAAAATTACGACATAGCATCCAGCGGACTGCGCACGCCACCAGCTACTTTTAATACATGAGTGTAAATCATCGTAGTGCTGACATCAGCATGCCCAAGTAAATCTTGCACAGTACGAATATCGCAACCACTTTGCAATAGATGGGTCGCAAAACTATGCCGCAACGTATGCGGACTTGCTGGTTTATGGTTACCTGTATGCCTTAACGCTGCAGTAAAAGCACGTCGAAATGTTTGGGCAAAAAGGTGATGCCGGCGCACTACACCAGATCTTGGATCAGTCGCGAGATTTTTTTGAGGAAACACCCAAAACCACGCCAGACTATGCTCGGCTCGCGGATATTTTTTGGCCAATGCAAAAGGCATTTCAACGCCACTTTTTTGTGTATCAACGTCTATTTGCCAAAGTAACTTGCTTTGCTGTAATTGGCTCTGCAAATCACGTTGCAAACTGATTGGCAACATCACCACACGGTCTTTCCCGACTTTGGCCTCGCGAATAATAATCGCGCCTCGTTCAAATATAATATCCTTGGTTCTTAACCGCGCCGCTTCCATAACCCGCATCCCAGTGCCATAAAGTAGTTTGGCAAATAAGGCAAATTCTGGACGACTGGCATTCAAAACAGTGAATATCGCCTTCACCTCCAAAGCCGTCAACACCACCGGCAAACGTTGCGATGTTTTTGGCCGACCAATTTGCTGCATCCAAGGCAAATCAACTTGAATCACTTCTTTGTACAAAAACAAAATAGCGCTTAAAGCTTGTTTATGGGTAGATGCAGAGACTTGCCTATCGGTTGCCAGCATCGTCAAAAACGCCTCTATTTCGGGCGCCCCCATTTCCACAGGATGACGCAATCCAGACCAGCGTATAAAGAAACGTATCCAATATACATAGACCTTTTCTGTTGACAAGCTGTAATGCTTATAACGCAAGCGTTCACGTACTTGGTCGAGTAAACGCGGTTTTACAGGCGTGATGTTTTTGTCCATTTGGTTATACTGTATATTTAATCAGTATAACCAAATATAGCTCATGTCCATGAGCATTTCAAGAGATGTAGAGCAAGCTTGCTATTTTTTTCCGTCGGATATTATTGCAAAATGAAAATTAAATCACGTTAGGCCTCGTATGAAAATCACCGATGACCAAACCGCAACTCAGCCTCTGGCTGACTTTGGCGTACATGCAACGCGGCTACTTTGCTCAGGTGATTTCGACGCCTTGGCGAAGCAGTTTGGCTACTCCCTCGCCTATGAACGAGACCCAGCTGTCGCCATTCAAGAAGAGCTCACATCGAGCCTGGCGGAGATTGGTGCCACTTCACTCCACTATCCACCAACCGCATCACCCGCCGTTAGCTATTTCAAGCCAAACGACACTGGTCTCATAGCACTCGTTGAGCAATATATCCCGACCAATGGCAATGGGCATGTTTTGCTTGAACTAATCGTCAGTTCACGAAAAGAAAGCAAGTTTGTCGGGCTGGAGCAAATAAGTTCGGCCCCTACTGCGCAGCCATCAGCCGATGAGAGAATCTGCAAATGAAGCCCAAAAGTCTATCTACGCGCCGCGGCCTAACTGGTTGTTCAACAGGACGTCAACCCGCTTCGCGGCTTGCCGCCTGTTAACGCGGGCGTTAGGCATCGAGTTTAAATGAAGATTGAAGCTGCTAATGAAGCAATGGAACGCTTTGCGTCTTTGAGCGTCACACTAAATGAATTGTGCGAAATTATCGAGTCTTTCGACGATTTAGAAGAGAAGAAGAAATTTCGAAGAATAATGGGCAATATTATGGAGGCGCACTCTGATTTGATGTGGCCAATAATTCGCCAATATCCCAGTCTTGATCCAGATCGTGATACTGATTGGTACAAAGAAATGGAGCAACGAGGAAATGATAAATCATAGTCAAATACATCGTTTTAAATATCAGCCTTGTCAAACAGCGTGCAATACTTACCAGATTAGGGGTGGAAACAGCGTCCAAAAGTTTCCACCCTAGTGTGTCACCAT